>NZ_CP054152.1 GCF_021310995.1 Agrobacterium vaccinii
ATGAATATCGCTCATATCGATAAAACGGCAATTTCTGACGTCGATCAACTTATCATTGGTCAGGCGCAAGAGCTGTCGGAAAAATTGAAGCAGCATCGCTTGGAGATGTATCCTCCACGGGCGATGAAGGACCTGCGCGAGTTTCAGCTTGCAGAGGCTGCACGTTTTGTCGGAGTAACAAGTGGCTACCTGAAGAACCTTTCCCTCGAAGGCAAAGGGCCGCAGCCCCAGGTTACCGCTTCCGGTCGCCGGTCTTATACGGCGACGCAGATGGAAGCGATGCGTCATTTCCTAGAGCACAGCGGCAGAGCCGGAACACATTATGTCCCTCACCGTCGTAACGGCGAGAAGCTACAGGTAATCGCGGTCGTCAACTTTAAGGGTGGTAGCGGCAAGACAACAAGTGCCGCACACTTGGCGCAGTATCTCGCGTTGTCCGGTCATCGCGTGCTCGCCGTCGATCTCGATCCGCAGGCCTCCCTCTCCGCAATCCATGGCTTGCAGCCTGAGTTCGATGTGCATGAGAACGAGACCCTTTATGGAGCGATCCGCTATGACGAACAGCAGCGCCCGCTAAGCGAGATCATTCGCAAGACCAATTTCCCCAACCTCGATCTTGTGCCTGGAAATCTTGAACTGATGGAGTTTGAACACGATACCCCACGTATTCTAGCCCAAGGCAAAGGCAAGGACTACGGACGGATTTTCTTCGCTCGTCTCGATGAGGCTCTATCGTCCGTGGCAGACGATTACGACGTGGTGATTATCGACTGCCCTCCCCAGCTTGGCTTTCTAACGATGAGCGCGATCTGTGCAGCGACTGCGGTCCTGATTACAGTTCACCCGCAGATGCTGGACGTGATGTCTATGTGCCAGTTCCTGCAGATGCTGGGCGACATTCTCAGCACGCTTAAGAATGTGGGCGGTAACATGAATCTGGACTGGCTCCGGTATCTTGTCACTCGATACGATCCGCAAGATGGGCCACAGACGCAGATGGTGGCGTTCATGCGTTCCATGTTCAAAAACCATGTTCTACTGAACCCCATGTTGCGAAGTGTCGCGATCTCAGACGCCGCGATGACGAACCAGACGCTCTACGAAGTTGAGCGTGCCGCATTCACCCGTTCAACATATGACCGGGCTATCGAAGCAATGGACGCGGTAAATGCCGAAGTGCTGGATTTGATATACAAAGCATGGGGTCGCAACTGATGTGTATTGAGTTTACCGCAGTAAACTTTCGGCAGGGAGCGCACCATGGCTCGTAAAAATATCTTGTCTGGAATTATGAACGAAGACAAGCAGACCAGCCCTGACGGTATCGAGGAAAAACCTCAAGAGAGCTTCCGCACGACCACGCGGGGAATGGGTGCTCTTGGTGCCGTAACCAGAAGCATTGACGAACTCGCAGCGCGTGCAGATGCCGCACAGGAGATCGAGAGACGTCTGGCCGAGGGTGAGACTGTTATTAAGCTCGATACGGGGTTGATCGATAGCTCGTTCGTCACGGATCGCGTTGCGATGGACGAAGCGGACTTTCAAGAACTTGTCGAGGCTATACGCGCCCGAGGTCAGGACACCCCCATATTGGTTCGTCCGCACCCCACAAGGGCAGGACACTATCAGACCGTATTTGGTCACCGCCGCGTTCGAGCCGCCCGCGAGATCGGAATTCCTGTTCGTGCCGTCGTCAAGGCGCTGGAAGACCGTGATCACGTCATTGCCCAAGGACAAGAGAATTCGCAGCGATCCGACCTGTCTTTCATCGAGAAAGCGATGTTTGCACACAATCTGGAAACAGGCGGTTTCGGACGAGACACTATCATGTTGGCGCTTGGAGCTGACAAGACAACGATCTCGAAGATGCTGTCTGCTATCGAGCGATTTCCTGCCGATATTCTCGACACTGTGAAGGCGGCTAGGGCACCAGGCCGCGACCGTTGGTATTCTCTTGGTGGGGCGGTGTCAGAAGACGCCATGGCCGACAAGGTACGGTCTGTTCTTCGCGAACCTGATTTTGTCGCTTCTGTTCCCGATGCTCGTTTCGAGATGTTGGAGCGTTTGGTCCCGAGAGAAAAGTTTACCGCAGTAAACTCAGAAGAAAAATCGCCGGCCCAAACGTGGGAAAGCGAAAGAGGCTTGGTTCGAGCATCTATCAAAGGCGACGGGAAGCGCGTGACTATCGCTCTGAAGTCTCCCAAAAATTCGGATCAGGCCGCCGCGTTCGGCGCCTATCTCGCCAATAATCTCGACAAGCTCTACGAGGCTTTCGAAAACGATCAACAGCAAAGTGGAGACTGAACCGCAAAAGAAAAAGGCCCCCAAACGGTAAACCGTGGAAGCCCTTCTCGATCTCTAGCAAGTAAGAGAATCGCATTTCCCCGAATCACAGTCAAGAGTCTTTGGCATCGTTTTGGTGAGCAATTTTCCTTTGCCTATTAGAAGGTGAAAGAAATGCAGACGGGAAGTGTGACGACGCCTTTTGGGCGGCGGCCAATGACGCTTGCCTTGGTGAAGCGCCAGGTGGCAACAAACGAGATTAAGGCTGGCAAGACAGCCGAAAAATGGAAAGTCTTCCGTGACGCCTCGGAAGCGAGAGAAGAACTCGGCTTGCAGTCGAACAGCCTGGCTGTGCTCGACGCGCTTCTGAGCTTCTATCCGGAAAACGAATTGCGCCAGGATGCGCAGCTCGTCGTGTTTCCCTCAAATGCTCAACTGATCCTTCGAGCCCACGGCATGGCAGGCGCTACGCTGCGCCGACATCTGGCGCTTCTGGTCGATGCAGGCCTGATCATCCGCAAGGATAGTGCCAACGGCAAGCGCTACGCGAGGAAGAATGGCGCCGGCGAGATCGAGAATGCCTTTGGGTTCGACCTTTCGCCCATCCTTGCCCGTTCCGAGGAGCTTGCTGTTATCGCGCAGAAAGTAGTCGCGGCGCGCTCAGCGTTCCGCAAGGCGAAAGAAAACCTGACAATCTGCCGCCGTGATGTCCGCAAGCTTATCACGGCAGCAATAGAGGAGGGGGCTGACGGCGACTGGATGGCGATCGAGGCTATGTACATCGACCTCGTAGCCCGCATTCCACGCTCCCCAACCATCGCTGACGTAGCCAGTATCCTCGATGAACTCGAGCTTCTGCGCGAGGAAATCCTTAATCTGTTGGATACACAGTCAAATTCGGAATTTAATAGCACCAATGCTGCTCATATTGAGCAGCACATACAGAATTCAAAATCCGAATCCTTAAATGAACTTGAACCTAGCTCTGAAAAAGAGCAGGGCGAAAAGCCGAGCAAGAACCGTGGGCCTAGCAATGAGACGCTGAAGGCCTTTCCTCTGGGTGTTGTGCTGAAGGCCTGCCCACAGATTATCGACTATGGTCCGGCTGGCACTGTGGGTGGTTGGCGCGATCTCATGTCGGCCGCCGTCGTGGTGAGATCGATGCTGGGTGTAAGCCCGTCCGCCTATCAGGAGGCGTGCGAAACCATGGGGCCGGAAAATGCAGCGGTTGCGATTGCCTGTATCCTGGAGAGGGCAGGGCACATCAATTCGGCTGGTGGCTATCTGCGTGATCTCACTAACCGGGCGGCGCGTGGCGAGTTTTCGCTCGGGCCGATGGTGATGGCACTGCTGAGGTTGAACGGGGAAGCTGGAAAGCGGTCGGCGTGATGACCATTGACAGAAACGCGTACGATCCACCATAACTACCCCAATGGGTTATAATCACGATACAAAGAATTGGTGAAACATCGCTTTTCGCCAAACAGGCAACGGCTCTGTTCACGGACGACGAGCGCAAGTATCTGATTGATTTTCTGGCGACCCATCCACAGGCCGGTGATGAAATACCGGGTGCGGGTGGTGTCCGAAAGCTGAGATCTGGGGCCAAGGGTAAAGGCAAACGGGGCGGCGCACGCGTTATTTATTACTGGTACAGCGACGACGCGCCCATCTATGCGCTTCTCGTCTACGGCAAGAGCGAAAAGACGGATTTGAAGCCGGAAGAGGCCAAGGCGGTTGCTGCATTCGCAAAGGCGATCAAAGCGACGTACAGGAGCAAACCATGAGCGAGACGACAAAATTCGGCGAGGATTTGATTCAGGCTATGACCGAAACTCTTGGTCATGTGCAGGGCAGGGACCCTGCGGGAATGCGTGTCACTGCCGTTGATCTGGAAACTGTTGACGCGAAGGCGATCCGCCAAAAGCTGCATCTGACGCAGGATGAAATGGCTGCTTTCCTTGGGACGAGCGCTTCGGGGTACAAAAAGTGGGAGCAAGGGGCTCGACAGCCATCAGGTGCTGCTCGAACGCTTCTGCGTGTGATGGAGAAGGAGCCTGAGGCGGTGCTGCGAGCGCTGTCCGGTTGATGATGCGCACAGTGCGCTCGCAGTCAGCGTAGTGTATCGTGACCCCATAAGGCAGAACAAGAGATCCTCTATCCTCTTGGATATTCCTCCGGCTGATCAACTCGTTCGTTAACGTATCGAAACACTGTTAACCGCGATAAACGTTTCAGACCCCAGCTGATCTTTCCTCATGTCTCAATATACGCCAGAGTTGGGCAGCAGCCAGTGCCCTGGCACCTTTCATAACACAGATGTATGATCACGATTGTAGGGAGATTTTGATGGCGTTTTTCAAGAAGTTCATGGCCGCTACGGCGCTTGTTTTCGTTTTGCAAAATCCGCTCGCAGTCGGGTTCGTGTCTCGTCCGGCATTTTCACAGACTGTTTCGGAAGCGGCGGTATCTGAAGAGGTCACGGCCAAGCTGAACACCTATGTTGGATTTTTGAACCGGACGCTCAGAGCATTAGAGTCGCTGGAGAGGTACGACAGTTGGGTGGATATGAAAAAGGGACCCACTGGCAAAGAAAGGATCATCTACGGCCTGTACTCGCTTTACGACGTCCGAGATGAAGCTTCTGCCGCGATCGCCGCTACGCAGGCAGCCCCCAAGATGCCACAGCTTGATGCTGCAATGGCCGCCTATGTCGAGACGTACCAGCAGCTTGCGCCCGTCATTGAGCGCGCCAACAAATATTACGAGAGACAGGACTACAAGAGCGATAAGATGGAGGCTGGCAAGGGCTTCCATAAAGAGATAGCTGCGCTTGCTCCCGCATTTGAGGAGCGTCGCAAGACGGTAGATGCCGCGCTCCGCACGGAGAAGGTGAAAGCGGATCTGGCATCACTGGCCGCGCTGGAACAAAGCGAGGGTAAGAAGTCTCGCTGGCATGTCCGCAACGTGATGTTTCGTGCAGAAGCGGTGATGGATATGATGCCGACAAATGAGCGTCCAGTCGTGAAGATGACCAATTTCAAACAAGCACTGGATGACTATTCTGGCGCAGTGCGGGAGTTCGATGATTATTCGCTGGAGCATCCCGATTCGTTCCACGTTTTTGAATCGCAGCCGGCGTCGCTCTTATCGAAGCTGCGTGATTTCGACGAGAAGCTGGAGAAGGCAAAAGGCGACGCTCGCAAAGGGGCTGGCGAGGATATGCAGTGGCTGGTGTCAACCTACAATACGATGGTGAGCACGGCCGAGACGGCCACAACGTTTGCCAAGGACTAGGTCCAGTCGGCTTGAACGTGGGATTTTGGCCAACTTGACGAACAAAAGTAGAATATGGATTTTGATGATCGAAGGTGCCGGTGTTTGCGTCGCAAATATCAGGCGCAATACCGAAATTTAATCGCGATATTTGCAACAGGCTATGGTCTACGTTCGTGGTGTCAGCCAACCTGTGAAGAACTAGGGCCAGCCAGTCCGTGGCTCTGAACGATAGGAGAGACCAATGACGCACGGCTTCCGTAAAAGCATATTATTTCCGATTACTCTGATGTTAGCTGGTATCGCCGCGTTTTTTTTCTTCCTTTTTATGACGGGGCATGATCCCGACGAAAAGCCGCTGACATTGATCCATTGGATTATCGGCGGAGCGCTGATCGGTCCAGGTTTTGGCTACCTCATCCAATGGAGGCGGGACAGGGACCGATCCAAGCTATAGGCAACTCACAGCGTTGGCGGCCCTCGCCATTATCCTGATTTTTGCAGATTTGCGAAAGTCAGTATAACACTTCAAACAAACTCGGGGTTTTCGCAACAACGACAAATTACCAATATGATCGAGGCTGACTGTGGCGAGATTCTTGAGAAGAACGCTCATTCTCGTATCTGTAATCGGCCTCTGCGCCTTGATAGCCTTCCATGCTGCCCACTGGTGGGCCTTGGGCGCTCACGACAGCTGAGACTTTTTTCAACGTCCGCCGAGCCACGTTCCGCTTCTTCACAATCCAGAGCCTATGGCTGTTCTGGTTCGAGTGCTTTGATCACGAATGGGTTTCGTTTGTAGCGAAGGCGTATTCGAGATTCATCCGTCTCGAGGCTATCGCAACGCAGTCGTTGCACCGCTGCTTCGATTTCTCTGGCACGCGGACCATTATATGGGTCTTCTCCCGCCCAATGCTCACATTGAGCACGACGGTCCAGAAATGCTTCGACATCGTGAGGCAGTTGGACCGTCGCAGACGCCAGGACGGCTGTTACCCAGAACGCAAGTATCATCATGTCCTCCCTGGCATCCTCACTTTTCGATAATCCTATCATCGGTGTGAGCTGTTGAGAGCAACCAACCGACCGGTAGATGCTCAGGCTGTGACCCGCGTGTCGCTCCAATCAAGGGATCGACCATCGGCGGATCGGATAACCAGTCGTGCGATTGGCCTGCCGGTTTCTTGCTCTACCAGTGATGAGCGTTCCTCGTCCTCGGTGAACAGGAAATCTTCGCCCCACTGGCGGAGTGCAACGATGACAGGGAACAGACCGCGTCCCTTCTCGGTAAGGATATATTCGCGGTAGGCAGTTCCATCAGATGCTGGTGCGGTCTCAAATATTCCTCGCCTTACCAGATCACGAAGCCGAGTGGCCAATACACCCCTGCTGATGCCGAGCCCGTTCTGGAACTCACCAAAACGGCGCTTACCATCGAAAGCATCGCGGATGATCAGGAGCGACCACCAGTCTCCGATTGCATCAAGAGAACGCGCCACCGGGCAACCGGAATTCCACAGGCTTACACGTTTCACCATCGGTACAGGTCTCCATCTTTAACAATCTGGTTCTATCTTAGAACTAGAAATGCGTTGAGCCAAGTGGTCTTGGAGTGCACCAAAAATACGATCACAAGGGCCACCAAATGAAAGAGAAGATAGACTATGCCGCGCAAGGAACGCGGGAGCAGGGATTGTCTGGACTACAGACCCTGATTGTTGCGGCTGCAGCCGGTCTCAGCGTAGCGAACATCTATTACGCACAGCCCTTGCTTGACCTGATGGCCCATGATCTTGGAATACCGCCAGCCACGGTCGGCCTCATCGTGATGTTGACGCAGGTCGGTTATGGGTTGGGGTTGATCTTCATCGTGCCGATTGGCGATCTCATCGACCGCCGTAAGCTCATCATCGCTCAGGGATTGTTGTTGGGGATCGCTCTTGTGATTGTCGGGGCAGCGGAAACGAACGCGATGTTGTTGGCAGGCATGAGTGCGGTCGGCTTGTCGGCAGTTCTCGTACAGACACTTGTCGCTCAGGCGGCGGCCTTAGCCACTCCGGCCCAGCGGGGTAGGGTCGTGGGCACGGTTACCAGCGGAATCGTAACAGGCATTCTTGCTGCGCGATCATTTGCAGGAACAATTGCAGATATCGGCGGATGGCGGGCGGTGTATTTGACATCTGCATTTATCACACTCGTGATGGTCGTCGTTCTCATGGCGATGCTGCCGCGCCAATCTGCGAAACGGACCGTGGAGACGTATGCCCATGCTCTACTCTCTATTCCAACCATGTTTCTCCGGGAGCGGAGCTTGCTGTATCGAGGCGTGCTTGCACTTTTGATCTTTGCTGCCTTCAGCACGTTCTGGACCGCGCTTGTCCTTCCGCTCAGCGCCCCGCCATTTTCCTATTCACACACGAGGATAGGGCTGTTTGGCCTGGTTGGGCTGGCGGGAGCGATTGCCGCAACATGCGCAGGAAGACTTGCGGATGGAGGTCACGGCCGATGGACAACGGGGTGTTCTCTAGCGATCTTGCTGTCATCCTGGGGACTGATCGCTCTCCTTCCGGTCTCAATGGTGAGGCTGGTCGTGGGCGTCGTCTTGATGGACCTGGCGGTACAGGCCGTTCACGTCACCAATCTCAGCGCCACCGTGGCTTTCAACCCGCAAAAGAGCGGACGCTTGGTTGGAGGCTACATGGTGTTCTACTCGGTTGGTAGCGCCGTCGGCGCTATTGCTGCCACGACAACCTACGCGCGGTTCGGCTGGATGGGGATTTCTCTCCTCGGGGCCACGTTCAGTGCAATTGCCTTGGCATTGTGGATCACAAGCGAGATATCAGCTAGGACCAATGAAGCGTAATCGGTTCGCGTCGCATTCGCATGGTTTCATCACCGGTATTCCCCCGGAACGCGCGAACGGCACGGCGCGATTCCGTTTGCGAAATGAACACGGGTCATTCAGCGGCTTTATCCCAGCGCTCTAAAGATCGCATGGCGGTGTTTTGCCAAGTCCGGTGACCGGTCACGCGCAAGCAGATCGTATCAATATTTCGAATCGGTATCGACGAACCGATTCAAAACTGTCGTTGGACATCCGCAGGCAGATTTTCGATTCTGCCGGGATGAGTACACAGCACAACCATGTTTATATCGAACGAATTGATGCCCCCCGAAACATGGCGCGGTACTACGTGCTGGACATGACATCCACGCTGTTTGGAGACGTGTGTCTCACGCGGACCTGGGGCAGGATTGGCTGCCGGGGCCAATGCAAGACGCAGCACTTCGCGCGAGGGGAGGACGCGTTGATCGTGTTTCTTGACATTTTGCGACGAAAGACTATCCGGGGCTACCGGGCGCCGGCCCTTATAAATGGCCCGGTTCGGTAGGGGAGGGGACAGCGGACGGCCCATGCTCGGACTTCGAATGATGGGAGATCATCCAGCGCGCCGGGGGCAGCCGCAGTGCATGTTCGGAAAGCACGCACCCCGTGCCAGCGATGTTCTATTCATGTTCTCATCATCAAATGAGTCAAGACGGTTCTTAATATCGGTTGATTGAAAGCATGATGTAATTTTATCTAGCGTTCAACCGGAGGTGATAATGGAAGAATTGAGGAACGCGCTCAAAGCGCTCAGGCTGGCGCATGATTTAGTTCGTGCTGTGGATCGGGGCATGCTCACATATCTGATTGAGGTAGCAGTCCAGCAAGCTGAGTACGACATCGAACAAGAAGAGAAAAAGCAGGCGCGACATTGAACGAGATCGAAAGCGGATCACAACGAAAGCGCCGCATATGGCCGTGGCTGGTATTGTTCGCCGTTACACTTCTGGCAATTTATGGCTACCGACAGGCCGTCCTTGCCTGGGAAGATATGGCCAGAACGTGGCGAGACCTCGTGCAGCTATTTTGGTGGATTATTCCAGATCGGCAGCCGTGAAACCAAAACAAAACCCGCCAGGTCGGCGGGCGAAGTTGAGGATGACGCGCGTACTGAATACATTTCGCGCTTGGTGTCGAAACTGCACGGCAAAAGTGAATGCCTGGTAAATTTCTGGTAGCAAGAAACCTGCTGGGTCAGATGGATTTCTTGTTATTTCGCGCTGCTGGCGCGCAGACACCTATCTTTCCGACCGGCTTCGGTTTGGGCCCCAGTCCCGCAAGGGCAAACAGCCGCGCCCGTAACATGACAAGATGGGGCTGGATACGCTTCAGTTCACAGGCATCGCGCCGGTCGTGCCGCATTTTGCAAACTTGCCTTTGGCATCCTTGCACTGAGCAGCCTTTTTCTTGACTGGCTCGCACTTGATGAATTTTCCCTTTGTATCTCTGCACTGTTCAGCGCTTGCAGGAGCGGCGGCAAAAGACGTCAGGGCTGCGCAGACGAGTATGGATTTCCACATTGATGTCTTCTCCAGGTCACAATTGACCTGAGACGACGTTACATCAAGCGCAAGACGGACGCCATATTCCTGTCTTTTCCGCCACATGACAATTATAAAGGCTAAGAGCGCTTCGTACATTGCGACAACAGCCTCTGGATTGATCAAAACCGGAGAATCCGATTTTGTAGACTGCGTGAAGCTGATGAGTTTGACCATTCGTCTTCCTCTCAAGGTTGACCCATGCCAGTCGTGACATGGGCACGGCACGAAGCTTGGAGCAAGGCGGAGAGGCCCTAATGTTAGTTCGTCAAGGCAGAAAGGGGAGGCGGTGCGCCAACTCCCTGAACCAGTGCTGCAGGTGACAGTTTTTCACGCGATATCTCTTTTCGTTCGCAACGTAATCGCGGAGGTCCCCAGCGAGCGTTTTTACATTGATCCGGATTTTAGCGCCCAAATAATATTTTAGGGAGGGTCTGTTCTGTGGTTGGGGGCATTGTTGATGAAAAGTTTGATCTATCTTCAAATGTATATCTGAGATGTGCGATAGCAAAAAATTCTATAAAATCGTTAAATTTTTTTATATACATATTTCTATTTCGAATTACAATGTATAGAAATCAGAGAGTTATCAATTTCGAAGTTTAATATCTAATTTATACTGATAATTGGATATACTGTAATTTGACACGTTTCTAGATATGCAGGATTATAGGGTTGTTCAACACGATCAGTGCTGAACGTTGTTTCAACTCTTGAGGAGGCACAATTGGCCAACCTTTCTTTGACTACCCGCGGTTCTCTGACATCCACCGCTCTCTACACCACGCTCAAAGTTGGCGATGACGTCGCCCAGGCACTTGAAGGCTTCGCCGACCACATCTTCGCACTCGGGCGCCGTAGCACGGACCAGGTTTTCGAACTTGGCGATCTCTTGCTGCGGGCTGCAGGAATCGTGCCGGTAGGCGCGTTCGACACATGGATCGATAAGCGTTGCGGCATCAAAGCCCGAAGTGCCCGCAACTACATGGCGGTTTTCCGCAATCTGTCCGACTACCGCGATGACCTTGTCGATTTGTCGATCGGATCAACGGTTCTCTTCCATTTGAGTGCTGCAAGCGCAGATCAGATTCAGGAAGCGATCGCTTTTGCTGACGACAACGGCGGTCTTAAGGTCGCGGATGTCAAAACCATTCTCGAGGGTGGCAAAAGTGATGACGACGGGCAAGAGGGTCCTGACGCCCAACTCTTCTCAAGCGGCGGCGCAAGCGGTCTGAAGGCCCTTATCGCTCAGAAGACAAGGACCGGCTTGAAAGCGTTCATTGCGCATGTCCGTGACATTCTGGACATCATCCGCGCGGCACTTGCAAAAAAACGGGTGATCAAGGAGCAGTTGTCGCGATCAGTTCAGGAGCTATCCCGTGTTACACGCCTGGAGCTGGAGAGTCTGGCCCTCTTCATCGAGGCCGATCTCGAGTTCGGTCGCAATACGCGACTGGCGGCATTCCCGGCTGGTAGCGAGTGGGCTAAGGTCCGACAGACGCTATCCGTTCTCGGAAACGTCGAGGACTGGCCAAAGGCCGGGCTGGTCAAAGATTGGCTCGAGACGGAAGTGGTGCCGGTGCTTGAATGGGGCGTTTCGAAAGACAGCAAGCCCAAGTGGCCGTTGGCCAGGCCGATGATCGAGGCCGTCGAGTACACGGTCTTGAGCAACGTTGCGGTGTCAGACGTCGAAGGGGACTCTGCAGTGGTGGACGAAGGTTCGGCATCGAAACGGCAGTCTGTTGGCAACGTGCCGGCACTTGTCCCGGACGTCGAACTTGCCGATCTCGATGATGCATCGCTCGCTTTGCCGATGTTGGTGTAAGCGCCACCAGGAAGAGCGGCCGGATTGTCCGGCCGTCTCGGACCACCAAAAGGGCCGCTTGTCGGCCCTTTCTGTTGTTTGGTTTTTGGCAGCCCTTCGGTGGACTTGACCTTCCGATCAATATTCCGGCTCGGTTCGCTGGCTCAGCGGCGTGAGATCGGAGTTTGGTGGCTAACCGGCCCTTGTTGAACTGGTGCGCTTGCCGCCTCCCGTGTCTCGCCCCGCCAAGGTTGGGGTCCGCCACTCGGTTGGATCTCAGTCGGTGCTCAGCAAGATGTCCATCACGGCCTTGCCGTCGAGTGCCTGGGCGTCGAAGAGCGCGCGCGCCAACCTGTCAAAGGCAGCACGGTTCTCAAAGATCACCTCGGTCGCGCGTGCCTGGGCGAACTCGAGCCTTTGATGGATCCGGTTTGCCAGATCCGCGTCAAGGCTGAGGATTGCGGTCGGATCCTTGTGCTCGAGATAGAGAAGCGGATAGCGACGTCCAAAGCCCAGCGTCTGCTCCATGTCGAGGCCCATGCGTGTGGCACGGGCAAGATCGCTCTGTTCGGCGCCGCCCGACCCTGCAGAGGCCGTCTTGAGAACGATAAGTTCTGCGGCTCTGCCCGCCATGAGCAATGCCAGCACTCGATCATACCAGGCGCAAGTGTCTGGACCGCTACTGGCAAAGGACAGATCGTTGCGGCCGCCATCTAAGCTGTCGATCGTCAGGCCCTTGATCGATCCGAGGCGCAGCGCGTGATGGACGACGGCGTGGCCGGTCTCGTGGATCGCAAGTCGCCACCGCACATCATGGGGAAGTGGCGGCCGATGACCCCGAACCCCGTCCTCGAGATCGGCGTAGGTGAGGGGTCGCTTCTCGCGCCGCGCTCTCAGTCTTGCTTCGCGCACGATGCGTTCGACGTCAGCACCGGTCAGACCCATGGCGCGCGTCGCAAGGCGTTTAAGTGCCGCCAGTACCGCGTCGGTCGTTCCCTGCGGATCTCCCCCTTCGACGTCTTGGCTTCCTGATGCCTCGGTGTCACTCTTCAGGCGGGTCTTCAGTTCCGTCGTCTCCATCATTGTCATTGGACCTCATCTGCGTTGCGGTGCACATCACGTGTGATGGTGTCGAGATCATCGCCAAGATGATGCGCGAGGATACCCACCAGCGCCGAAATGTCCGGCTTTGGAATTGCGACATGGGTCTCCAGCCGTCCTGACCGGCGCAACGCCTCATCGATGGTGTCAGGTCGGTTGGTCGCGCCGACAACGATCACGCCCTCGCTTTTGACTGCACCGTCCAGCAGTTCGAGCATCTTGTTGACGCAGGCATTCCAGTAGTCACCGTATTCGCGCGACGTCGAGACGCGTGATCCAATGCCGTCGATCTCGTCGATGAAGAGGATGCACGGCGCCTGGGATCTGGCTTGCGCAAAGGTATCCGCCATCCGGTTCAGCACATCATGGAGATATTCCCCCTGAAGCCAGGTCGAGACAGAGGTTACCACCAGGGGAACCTGCAGCGTGTTGCACAGTGCCCTTGCAAAGATGGTCTTACCGGTTCCCGGTGGTCCGGACAGAAGAAGCTTGGTGCTCATCTGCGACCACGCCAGTGTTTTGGCGTGGTAGTCCGCAAGATCTTGTCTGAGACCGAGCGCCCAATCCTGGGCTGGACCATAACCGGTCAGGGTCTCGACCCGCAACGACGGTTGTGCAGCGTTTGCTGTCTCACCGACGCACTCCGGGTGAATGACCTCAACCTCGGTCGGGCGCCTGTCTGCTCCCTGCTTTCTCCTGCCTTGCGATAACGAGGCGTCTTCGCCTGCCTTGCCATCCAACTTATCGCGCAACTGGCTGCTGCTCTGGCTGGCGATACGTCGCTTCGGCGCGCCATCGCCTTTGCGGTCGCCATCCTCATCGCTCTCCTGTTCACGGTTTAACGTCGCGAGCCCGACCAGCGCATCGAGACACGCTTGAAACGGTCGGCCCGGCCGGATCGCGATGGCGAGGTCGTCAAGTGTCAAGGTGCCAGCATCGATCTCGGCAATAGCGCTATCGTTGCGCGTCACCACCTCACGGCCAAAGATCGCTTCAAGGATATCGGTGATCAATCTGCCATCCAGCTCCGATCCCGTAATACGGACGTCGCAGGTCAAATTGATCTGTTCCGGAATGCCTGAGGCAGTCTCGGTCAGCCCGAGAACCGGAACTGCGTGCGCCAGCGCCCACAGGATTTGCTCGCGCATCGATGAGCGGCTCGGACGTTCGGCAGCGACCTGAAGAAAGACGCGCTTGGTCTCGCCGCCGACCCAACACCAGAGGTCATCGACGAAGGCAAAATTGGCAGCCATACCGACATAGGGTCCGAACGGCATAAAGTCTGTTTCCTCGATGAGGCGCGTGAAGGAGCGCTCAAAGCCCTCGACTGGAACCTCTACCGAGAAGACGGATGCCGGTTGCCGAAGGTGCATGACCAGATCACGCACCGAAACGTGCGACCCTTGCAGTGCGGCGGCCAGCGATAACACGGTTGCCATGTGCTTGAGGTTTGGCACGTCACCAGCCTTGGCCACCATGCGGACGGCGTAGGCGGCGGCGCTTGCATCAAAAGCGACAGACGGACCACCTCGCCTGATCTGCACGGGCCAGTCTGGCGTGACGTCGGGTTGACCAGAACGCGATGCAGTATCGCTTGGTGGCTCCACCAGGAAGGCAGCAAGGTTGTCCTGCAGCCATTGCCGGTCGCGCTCGACGTCACCCGCCAGATGGCGGGGGTCGAACAGAGGCCGGTAGCACCCAACGACATGCCCGTTGATCACAGTGGTGGCCATCGACAACAGCCCAGTGCACACCGCCTGACGACGGATTTTTTTGCGTTGAACATGCCGGAGGCGCCGCAGCAAGAAGGAAGACAAACGATCCATCAATTGCCCTCCGACGTCGGTAAACTGGGCGCGGCAATAATTGCCACGCAGGTTTCCTGACCCAAGGCACATTGAACGCCATCGCGGCCTAGGGAGTGGCAATATCCATTGGTATTCCTGGTCACATGATCGAGAACGGTTCTGCAGGCGGCGTTTCCCTGGCGCGCATGCTGATCAAGCCGATCAAGCAGCACGGACGGCATCGACGTCATACCGCCATTTGCTTGTCGCGCGACGGCGAGGGCAAGGCCGACAATCACGGCTGGATCATCGGGCACCGCTGGATCATCGCGGGAGGCGGGCAAACGCGTGCGGCACGGCGCCGACGACGCCTCGGAACGCTGGCGTGTGTGGGGTGGTGGTAACTCGGAAACGATGTCTGTAGCCACAAAGATCTCCTCGCCGGTCCAGCTTGGGTGGACGGCGTGTTCAAAACAGGGACATGGAAAAGGCTGGCTGCGTGCGTCAGAGCCGCAGCCAACTGCCTCACTGTAAACGGGCGGTTGCCTTAGGCGTCGAGGAGACGCCGCGCAAACCCGACGCGGATATGTTGAGGTGGCCAGGCGTTATGTTCGTGCGCAAGCGCCTCGGGATCATCGCGACCATCGTCACCGTCAACGTCAGGATCGTCATCGCACCGGGTGCAGTTGCAGACCGTGGAGTGGTCACCACAATCGGCAACATCCTGGCAGACGAGTGCAGGGGAGGTGGAACGCAAAATCCCAAAGCGTCGCCCTGATGTCAAAATCGCTGGTGGGGGTGTTGCCAAGGGGGGCTGTGCGATCGCAAGCGCGCGTCGTGCCTCTGCTTCGAGCAGTTGCTGGACCCGCAGCCCAAAGCGCAAACGCAATTGCGCCATGCAGAGGGCTGCTCCTTCAATCTCGAGCAGGTCGTCGATCTCGGACAAGGCCCAAACGCCCGCTGCATGATCGCTTGGACGGCTGGCACCGTCGATGATGGCAACACCGACCGTTTCGACCATCATCCTCTTTTGAGTCTTGTAGAGCCAGTCCGGCAACACCATCGCTGACGCCAACATCTTCAACTTCAGCTCTTCGAGCCGGCTGGTATCACCGTACGACGCCAGGGACCGTTTGAGGTCGAGGACAAAAGCGGCCCGCTTGGCGAGGTTGACGACAATGAGGTCTGGTGTGTAGCTGCCTTTCGCCGGCGCATCGCAATCCAGCCGCACACCGTCGAGGTGCTTCCAGTCGTTGCCAGCAACCGCTTCGATAGCGGCTTTGACCAAGGGCAGCTTGATCGACTGCATCAGCACGACCAGATCCGGGTTGACCCTGGCCAGCCGCTCGACAGCCTGCTCCAGCAACTTGCCTTCGCGGAAACTGACGGCTCGAACCAGCGAGGCGATGTTCACATAGTGGCCGAGAATCTCGTCCTTGACTGGCCCGCCCTCGGCAATCGCGGCGATCGCTTTGTCGATGAGGACGTCGAAATCCGCTTCGACGTCAGGGTAACGGACGAGATGGGCGTGGCGGCGCAGCGCCGGTGGCTCGATGCCCTCTGGTTCGATCCGTTGAGGCAGGCGGCCGGCGAAAAGCTGATGGACGGGCGGCATTGCTGTGCCATTGTCGGTGGATGACGCCGCAGATGCGGCACTCGGAGCTTTCGCCATGGGCGAGGAAG
Organism: Agrobacterium vaccinii; assembly: GCF_021310995.1. NCBI lineage: Bacteria > Pseudomonadati > Pseudomonadota > Alphaproteobacteria > Hyphomicrobiales > Rhizobiaceae > Agrobacterium > Agrobacterium vaccinii. The sequence goes on from NZ_CP054152.1 coordinate 16,363, forward strand.
TGTGTAGGTTGGTCATAGCCCGATTCCTTTCACGAGAAGGCTTGAGGGTCAGGCCCTGGGTAGCGTTGGCGCGCTGCCTTGGGCCGTCTGCTCCGATCACGGAGCCGCCCATTCCTGGCAGGACCCGGAACGGATCTCAAGGTCCCCCCGTCAAAAAAGAGAACAGGACCGGAACGCGGTTAACGCCGGGCTCACAAAGGGGTGGGGCCAGTGCACCTGCGCGTCATCGTGGTTAACGAATTCCAAACGCCTGGAGACTGGTGAGCAGCCCGTCAGCCAAGCCGCGCGGAGCGGAGCCAAGTCCGGCAAGCAACCGTCAAAAGCTCCAATGAATCGATTCATCTGCAAACGGCGTTTGAAGAAGTCACGGGGAGAAGACATCCCAGAATGGAAACACCGTTTGCACAAAACCGAAGCCAAGCGTAACGAGTGGGATCCGTTCACGATCAGACTCAAGCCTCAGTCTGACATGTCGTCATCCGGTGCCCCGTCGGGAAACAGCAGATGCGGTTTGCGGCGAAAGTCCCAGTGCTCGCCTGAATACTTCTCGACCAGACGGTCGAAGACGTCGTAGCAAGCAGCCTCGTCAAAGCCCTGGGCGACCAGACGCTTCACGATGACATCCTCACTCTGTTCGAGTTCCTTCTGTCGTCCCTTGGCAACTGCGCCCACGATGAACCATTGCAGCATGACGCGCGCGACGTCGTCACGGTCGGGCCGCTTGGCCGCTCGTTGCCGCGCTCTAAGGTCGCGTTGGCGTTCACGCTGTTTGCGATTGCGCTCTGTCAGCGTGTCCCTCGGCATATCCTGGTCGTCCTGTCGATCGTGAATCGGAAATCTGAAGGCTTGAAACGAAAATCTCAGAAAGGGAAACGAACCCCTCAAGTATCGAATCGTTTGAGCGCAATTTGACTCAAGTCTCCGGCGCTTGGATTAACGTTCGGGCCGATTTGTTTCAATTGCCAATGAATTCGGCTTGCTATGACGTCGAGTTAGCTTCCGTTTATCCTGCATTGAATTCCATCATGTTTTGTTAGTCGTTTAACCGTAGCTTCTGCGCGATTTGCAAAAAGGAGATCACGATTGTCCACCCGTTCAACGTTCGTATTCGAAATCTCGCCTTACCCAGGCCGCGATAATCCACCGATGGTGAGGTTCCATCTCTATAAGCACGATGATACCGAACCCTATTTGCTTCAGTCCACGGTGCTACATCATTGGAAAACGGCTCGCCAGCAGATTGCCGGTGACATGAATTCCTATCGTCATCATCCGCAAATATCGCTCTGTCAGGCGGTGATGGGCTTGATGTTGGCAGACGCTCAACGTGAATTTCGTATCGCCGACGGCATATCCGACGACAGCGAATACCTCTATCTGTTCCAGCACGTCGCCACAGACGCAGATGAATTGCATCTGACGATCACGGATCGGTACAGCAAGAAAGTCTTGTTCGACGGTGACTATCCAGAGTACGCAATGAAATTCTTCCCCGAGGAGACAGACATCGAACCGTGATATGACGGAGCAAGATGGGATAGGTGAAAGCCATTTTGAATCTCGATTGTTCCATAAGATAGATTACGCGATCCTTCTATGTAGCCGCAAAGTTAAAGTGTCCTGTTTCTGCAAAGTTGGAATGTCACACTCCCCGGGTTTGATTGACACCTGGGAGATTGCAGATGGGACTGATTACGATGAGCGAGCGCGATTTGCTGCGGATCGAGGTTTTGTCGAAAGTCATCGCCGGTCGAATGACGATGGTATCAGCGGCACATGTACTTGCCCTGAGTGAGCGTCAGGTTCGCCGGCTGCTGGATCGGATCCGAACTGGTGGTGCGGCGTCGATCCGGCACAAGGCCATTGGTCGACCGTCGAACAACCGGATCAATGATGGTATTCGCGACTACGCTGTGGCGCTCGTTCGGGAGAGTTATGCGGATTTCGGACCGACCCTGGCGACCGAGAAGCTTGCCGAGCGTGATGGCCTGCAGGTTTCGCGTGAGACGGTTCGCAACTGGATGGTCGATGCTGGACTTTGGTTGTCGCGCAAGCAGCGGCGGACGTTTCACCAGCCGCGACTTCGACGTGAGGCCTATGGCGAACTGGTGCAGATTGATGGTTCTGAGCACCGTTGGTTTGAGGATCGCGGGCCAGCGTGTTCGTTGCTGGTGTTCGTCGACGACGCGACCGGCAGGTTGATGCAGCTGCGTTTTGTGCGTTCCGAGAGCGCCTTCACCTACTTCGAGGCACTGGCGTTTTATCTCAAGCGTCACGGCGCGCCGATTGCCTTCTATTCCGACAAGCATTCGGTGTTCCGGGTGGCAAAGAAGGACGCCAAAGGTGGCCAGGGAATGACCCAGTTCGGGCGGGCGCTGTGTGAGTTAAATATCGAGATTCTCTGTGCAAATTCCAGCCAAGCGAAAGGCCGTGTGGAACGGATGAACCGAACATTGCAGGATCGGCTGGTCAAGGAGTTGCGATTGGCTGGCATCGACACGATGGACGCCGGTAATGCATTTTTGCCTGACTTCATGGACGATTATAACGCACGATTTGCGGTCGTCCCTGCCCGATCTGATGACCTGCACCGACCGGTGAATCTCGCACCGGATCGGTTATCCGATATCCTCTGCAAGCGTGAACAGCGTTATGTTGGATCACAGCTGACATTCTCCTATGAGCGCAAACGCATCATGCTGGAGGAGACCGACGTCACGCGCGGCCTTGTTGGTAAATATGTTGAGACCTATGCCTATGCGGATGATCGACTGGACGTGCGCTGGAGAGGGTACTCCCTGCCCTATACGGTATTCGACAAGGATCAGCGGGTCACGCATGCGGCGATCACCGAGAATAAAAGGCTTGGTGATGTCCTGGCGTATATCAAAGAGCGCCAGGACGAGCCCCCCGCGCCTGAGGTGAAGAGCAATAGCGATAAAAATGGTTACATCAAACGCGCTCGTGGACCCGGTCGTCGGAAAGACTTTACAAACGATCCGGCCGTTATTACGCGGCGCCGGAAGGCATTGTCGCGGCAGCAAGCGGCGGAGTGAAGAGTTTAAAAGCTCAGAATCGGTGTTTCATCACCCGCCCCCGCCCTCTCCTTGCAACCGAAGAGCTGGTTCGGTCGGGGGCTGATCCGCGGTGTCAATGTGGCATGTCTGAATGGCCAAGACGTCTCAATTGGACATTTCTACTTTGCACAGCGGCGGACATTTCAATTCCTCTGCCACATTCTATGTCGCCGGGTATATTCTATTTTCAAGTGCGACATGCCAGTAATTTCAATGGCTTCACTTTGGAGATTTTGGCATGTCCAGATGCTATTCGCAGCTCACCCTCCCCGACCGTCGACGCTTGCATCATCTGATGGCGGCCAAAGTTCCGATCAACGAAATGGCGCGCCAACTTGGTCGTCATCGCTCGACGATCTATCGTGAGATCACGCGCAACACGTTTCGTGATCGCGAACTACCTGATTATAATGGTTACTACACGCACGCGTCCATCGTTGATGCCGTTTTCCTTGACGGTGCGCCGTACAAGCCTCCAGTCCGCCTCCTGCGCAGGTTTATTTTCTGTCATCTTGAAGTCTCCCTCAAAATGGTCCTGACCTCTTCTCCTTCGATGACGGCCTTCTCCACCAGGACGTCGGCGATCCTTTCGATGGCGCTTCGGAAACACGTCACGATTTCCCGGCTGCGCTCCATCTCTCGACCAAGGACACGCTCGACGCGGGCGGCGACGTCAGGATTGTTTCGTCGGAAACGATCGCGTTGCTCGACGGATTTCAAATTGAAATAGCCAAGCCCTTCTCCCATCCCAAGTTGGACTTCCATCCTAGTGGCAAGGTCACTTGCCTTGTGCAGGTCGCAGCCCTCGACATCACCCGCGCCATCGAACGCAGTGCCGAGGATAACCTCTTCTGCCGCTTCACTTATCAAACTGACGCAGAATTGTTCGACAAATCCATCTGAAAGCGGCGCAAGCAGGGTGAAGTTTGATCGATTGAGAGCCATCCAGCCGATCTTACCGGCGTTCGCCTTCAATTTTGTCCTAGCTGTCATTAGTGGAAAGAAAGACCTCAAAAATAAGCGGAACTAGGCTGCTGGAGTGAGAACGATCTTGCCACGGGCGCGACCAGCCTCAGATAGCGTAAGTGCCTGCCTGATCTCTGCCAACTGCAGAACCGTATCGACGTGTGCTACCACCTTGCCAGCCTCGACCAGTTCAGCAATCGACACCAGGTTACGCGCGCTCGGAACGGTGAAAGATCGCTTTACGCTAACACCATAGCGCTCTGCTTCGTCGTTGGGGAAGGCTACGACGGTGACCATGAAACCGGCCTTCTTGAGGGTTTTGAAAGCACGCTGAAATGTCTCGCCTCCCATTGTGTCGAAGACGATGTCGACTTCGCTTGCCGCGTCTTCAAAGGGTTGGGTTGTGTAGTCGATGAACTCGTCGGCACCCAGAGCACGAACGAATTCTTCGTTGCGACCCGACGCTACCGCTGTGACATGCGCCCCGCAGGCCTTGGCGAACTGAACGGCAAGAGAACCGACGCCGCCCGAACTGTTCGTGATGAGGAGACGTTGTCCGGCACAAAGTCTTGCTTCATCGAAAAGTGCCTGCCACGCAGTGGAGCCTGCTAGTGGAAGGGCCGCTGCGTGGATAACGTCGATATTATGAGGAGTACGCACGACATTGGTTGCTTTAGCAACCGCATAGTCTGCAAAAGCACCGGTGTGGACCATGCCGAAGATGGTCTCACCCTGCTGAAAGTTATCGACACCAGCACCAATCTTCTCGATTGTGCCGACAAGTTCGCCTCCGAGGTGAATCGGCAGGGTCATCCCCATGCGCTGGCCCATACCACCGCGAATTTTCCAGTCAACCGGGTTCACACCTGCCGCGTGAACCTTCACCAAGACCTCGCCGACCCCCGGCTCTGGCCGATCGACCTCAGCGATCTCCACCACATCATTAGACCCGTACTCCCGGACAACAACAGCTCTCATAATTACGTCACCTAAATATTGACCTGCTCTTTCATATACATGTAGTTTCTCGATGTGATGCCAATCCGCATCGCGGACAGGCCACTCCATATGCACCCACTTTTCAATATCCACCGCATGAGCAAACCGCGCGGTTCAGCCTTGCAGTTACATAGTCATGATGAGGCGCAACTCACCTATGCTGCGTCTGGTATGATTCAGCTTCATACAGACGAAGGTGTCTGGCTTGTGCCTCCTCAGCTTGCGGCATGGATTCCGGCAGGGGTTCCCCATCGCCTGGATATCATAACGGATGCTGAGCTTTGGATGGTGCAGTGGCAACCATCTGCAATCGCAACCTGGGCTCCTTCCAATTTCCCGGATCGCGCCTTCGCATCGAAGGTTACACCGTTACTGCACTCCCTGCTTGCCGCAGCCGTCGAACACGATGCATCGTTGATTAAAGCAGAACTTGTGTTGAGGCTGATACTGCTTGAATTGAGCGCAGTGTCAGGAGCGCCGACCTACCTTCCAATGCCCAGCAATCCTGTCGCAAAGCGCGTGGCTGAGATCGCTCTTGGCGATCATCGCAATCGCTTGGACGTGAGCGAGTTGGCATCGCGAGCCGCAACCTCGGTTCGGACAGCAAGCCGCCTGTTCCCGATGGAGACGGGAATGACGCTCAAAGCCTGGAGGCAGCGGGCTCGGATTGTAAAAGCCATGGAGCAGCTTGCCCTAGGCAAGTCAATCGCCGACGTTGCGAGCGACGCAGGCTTCTCAAGCACTGCCGCGTTTTCCTGCGCGTTCAGGCAGGTAACCGCTACAACACCCGGCGCTTTCATAGGCGAGCCTCTACATCAAAATCGCTTGGTGTAGATGTCAATGTCCGCTTTATTGGGCGCGTTCCGCCACGGCGCCATTCACTACCAACCGGAACTTTCGCCTGTTAGGGTCAGCGGCCTCGACGGAATGACTTCCGTGATTCCTTTTGCGTTCCAACCTATGGAATCCTCGGCGTCGATTCAGCAGCCAGGTCTAAGGAAATTCATATGCATAAAGGAGCATGCCTATGTGGCGCAGTGGCCTTTGAGATTGAAGGTGAGTTACATGCGCCGGATGCGTGCCATTGCATGAAGTGTCGGAAACAGTCTGGCCATTTCTTCGCTTCTACCGACGTGCCCAGGGATCAGATCACAATCTCGGGAGAGGGAAGCATCACTTGGTATCATTCCTCAGAAAAGGTGAGACGAGGTTTCTGCTCAACATGCGGGTCGTCACTGTTCTGGGACCCTCCTCATCGCGATTGGATAGGTGTCGCCATGGGTGCGCTGGACAGCCCCACTCAAACCAAACTGAAAATGCACATCTTTGTCGCGGACAAAGGCGACTACTATGAGCTCACAGACAGCCTACCCAAAAATCAACAATAGATAGCGTCGTTCAATCGCACGGTCAGACTTTTCGGACAGTCTGCCCGATTAAAGCGACACTTCGTTTCAGCCAGAGGAAAGGTTATCGTGGCCGTTTCGCAGTGACGGCTCGCCTGCATGAAGCTCTATTTTCTAAGCGGTATGTCCGCTTCATGACTCTTGCAAAAGGGAACGCCGTTCTCCTTGCGGCCCATTTCCAGCCGTCAACATCGAAGCAGTTCATGTCTGCGTTTGAGGCAAAGCGCAAGGTGCCTGTTGGCCCGAGGCGGTCGTTTAGCCGAAGGTATCAAGCGATCTTCAAAGCCACAGGTTCTCGTCGTGACATCACTTTCTCAACCTCCGACATGTGTTGCGTTCCCCAAGCACAAAGAGGCTTCAGCGCCTCAGCTAGCGTTTCGCCGAATGGAGTGAGCGAATATTCGACTTTTGGAGGGATCTTCTTGAAGTCGCGCCGATCAACAATCCCGTCGGCCTCTAGCTCTTTGAGCTGCTGAATGAGCATCTTGTCACTGACGTTGCCAATTGCACGCCTGAGGTCACCATAACGTCGAGCTTCGTAAGCTAGGTGAAAAAGGATCAGCGGCTTCCATTTCCCGCCAATGACAGCGAGTGAGACGTCGAGCCCGCAGACAAAATTGGACGTGGCCATTCAGGATGCTCCTCATACTTACCAAAAGGTGCATACTATTAATTAGGAAAGCGGATGTCTATGTTGAGCTCACATGACATCATGAAAGGAGATTTCGATGGGCAGACTTGAAGGCAAAATAGCTGTCATCACTGGCGGGAACAGCGGGATCGGTCTAGCGACAGCGAAACGGTTCGTTGCAGAAGGGGCCGAGATCTTTATCACCGGCCGCCGCCAAGAGGAACTTGACAAAGCGGTTGAAGCGATTGGCGCTGGGGTAACGGCCGTACAGGGCGACGTGTCGCGGCTGGACGACCTAGGCCGTGTGTTCGATTTGGTGCGGGAAAAGAGCGGGCGGATAGACATCCTCTTCGCCAATGCGGGTGTAGGCTTGTTTGCACCCCTTGGTGCAATTGACGAGGCTTCGTTCGATCAGACATTCAGCATCAACGTTAAAGGGACCTTGTTCACAGTGCAGAAAGCATTGCCGCTGATGCAGGCGGGTGGTTCAATCATCCTCACCGGATCGACAACCGGCTCAATGGGAACTGCAGCGTTCAGCGTCTACAGCGCGACGAAGGCAGCGATACGCAACTTTGCCCGTAGCTGGGCCTTGGATCTCAAGGGGTCAGGTATCCGGGTTAACGTACTGTCTCCCGGTGCCACAGAGACGCCGGGTCTAAAGGGTCTTGTAATACCTGCAGAGGAGGCTGCGTTGCTTGAAGGACTTGCAGCGCAGATTCCACTCGAGCGGGTCGCAAACCCTGACGAGATCGCGGCTGTAGCACTGTTCCTTGCTTCGGAGGACAGTAGCTTCATGACCGGCAGCGAAGTCTTTGCTGACGGTGGCGCCGCGCAGGTCTGAACAAGTGCCTGCCCAGAGCATCATTGCCTTGGGCCTTGCTGAAACGAAAACCAGCTCGTCACACAGCTTCTCTTAAAGTCGCTACGCCCGCTGGTGGTGCGAAGTTGCCAAGGCAGCACTTGGCTCGAATGAGACAACGGGATGCGGAGCCGGTCGGCCCGCATCCCATCATCGCTGAATGCGTATCACCAACTCTTTTGCACAAGTTCGCCTGATGGAGCGCAAGCGTAGAAACCTGCTGTGGGTCCATATGCGTGGGTCGTCGCTAGAGCGAATGCAGGACGTGCACCATCTTCAGGTGAGTGCCCCGGCCCGTTGCCTGTCATATCTGTCGATGTCAGACCGGGGTCCACCGCGTTGACTTTGATCCCTTGCCGATCCAGCTCCTTGGCAAGCTTGACGGTCAACATGTTCAGCGCAGTCTTGGAGGCACAGTATCCGCCGAAGCTGACCGTCCATGTTTCGCTCCGCATGTCCAAAGCATCCGTCAACGAACTTAGGCCGCTGCTCATCATTACGATCCGCGCCGCCTTCGAATTGCGCAACAACGGCAAAAAGGCTTGAGTGACGCGCATCACCCCGAATACGTTGGTGTTGAACATCCGCTGCATCTCGTCAATTGACTCCTCGGCAAGCGAGGGAGGCGGACCAAACATGAGCCCGGCGTTGTTGACCAATACGTCGAGATGCCCCACTGCACTCTTGACGGTTTTGGCGGCGTTGGAAACGCTCTCATCGTCCGTGACATCGAGTTGCACTGCACGGGCGTCAACGCCGTTTCCTCGCAGTTCGCAAGCTGCCATCTCGCCCCGTGACATGTCTCGGCATCCCAGCCAGACTGTGTGTCCGGCTGCGCCAAGCTGCCGCGCAACGGCGAGGCCAATACCCTTGTTTGCTCCCGTAATGAGCGCAATGGGCGATGTGTGGGTCATGATGACGTCCCTGATCATTTCGATGTCAGATACATACTACGAAATTCGTAATATTCAACCTTCGTATTTTGCAATTTGTTGGGTAAGCCTCAGAAATTCGGTTTGGTCGACGGAATCGAGGGCCTGCAGCATCGCTTTGCAGGATGCTCGATATCCATCGATATAGCCTGCAACGGCTTGCTGCCCCTCGTTCGTGATCGTCAGAGCCACCGACCTGCGGTTCGCCTCTGGCCGCTGCCGTTCAATCATGTCCCGACGGACCAGCCGGTCAGCCGAAGACGACATTGTCGTCAGAGCGACCTGAAGGTGCCGGGCAACATCCCCGAGGTTACACTCGGGATGCTCATCGATAAAAAGAAGCGCCTGAATATCGAGGGGGTTGAGCGAGTTTTGCATAACGGCCGCTGCCTCCGCGACCTTGAAACGACGGGTAAAGCGCTCAAAGGCGGTAGCGAGTTTTTCTATTTGTTCGGGCGTAGGTTCTGTCATTCCTGATATTAAGCATTTCTGCTCCGAGGACGTAAGCTATATACCCTGGAATAAGCATTTCTTGAATTAAGGCGAGGGCCGCTTGTGGGGCAATCCACCGTGAACGTTTAAGTTTCAGAGCGTACTATGGCGCTTGTTCAATGTGCGAGGAAAACAGCGTGCAGCATTGCCAGCCGGATTGTTGCTCCCCTTCCCGCCGTCGTTAAGTTAGCCGTTTCGTCTCTCGACAACGTTGCGAACAAAACTTGACGCTATCCCAGTTCTTCTCCCATTTCTTTCGCCATGAAAACGGTCGTCCGCAAACCGGGCAAATCTTTGAAGGCAGGTTTGATTTATCGCGACGCTTCGGCATCCGTTTTCCAGAAAGTTTCCACTGATGACAAAAACCATAGAGGTTATGGCCAACTCAAGCTGACGGTAGCGTGCGTGCGGTCAACTTGTGTCCGTCTGGATCACGGAGATAGGCCACAAAAGAGCCGTTCGGACGTTCAGATGGTGGGGTCTCGATCGATTTCCCGCCGTGGCTGGTCCCTGCGTCGTGCCAGGCTTTCACATGCTCTTGACTCGGAGCGACGAGCCCGATCGTCGCGCCATTGGCGACCGTCGCTGGCTTCCCATCGATGGGCGTCGTGACCATAAGACGGCTGCTGTTATGGATGTAAATAAGTCTGCCTCGATCATCGATCGTGCCGGGCTTGCCTCCTAGAGCAATGAAGGTAGCATCGTAAAAGGCTTTCGACTGGTCGAGGTGGTTGCTGCCGATCATCACGTGGGTAAACATTGGTCGTCTCCTGCCACCGGTTGCTTCCTGATATGGCCGAAGTTTAACAGCAAAGGTATCTCAAGTCTCGAAGCCACAATGCCGGAAGAAGCCGAATCGACTACACTACAATTTGGGTAAAAACCTAACGGAATTAGTTCGCGACATTTGGCGCAACGGGATCAGAATGAAGACGATCGGGATACTCGGCGGCATGTCCGCTGCCTCCACGCAAATTTATTATCGCGAGCTCTGCAGGATGACTCGAGAACGTCTCGGAGGGCTTCACTCGCCCGAATTGCTCATCCGTTCGCTTGATTTCGCGACGATAGAGACCCTCCAGGCATCTGGAAGCTGGGAAGACGCGGGCGACATTCTTAACCGCGAGGCGAAAGCCTTGGAGCGTGGCGGTGCCGATTTCATCATTCTCGCGACAAACACGATGCACAAGCTTTCGGATGCGATGATGCAGGGCGTTTCTATTCCATTGCTGCACATTGCAGACGCGACCGCCGCGCGCATCAAGAAGCAGGATTTGCGAACGCCGGGCCTCATGGCAACTGCATTCACAATGAAACAGTCCTTCTACCTAGACCGACTGAAAGCAGCGGGTCTTTCTCATCTCGTCCCGGATTCTCCGGACCGAGCCGAAACCCACCGCATCATTTATGAAGAGCTTTGTCGGGATATCGTCACAGAGGAAAGCAGGACAGCCTACCGAGGAATTGCTGCGCGTCTTGTCGAGCGCGGCGCGGACTGTCTGATTCTTGGCTGTACCGAAGTCGGGATGTTGCTCAATCAAGACGTCGTGTCCGTACCCGTTTTCGATACCACGTTGATTCACTGTGATGCAGCGCTCACGCTCGCATTAGGTGAATAGCTCCCGCCCCCCTAACTATTGAAAATTGCGACTTTTCACCTTCAGCGTATCGATGTGCAAATCCCCCACGAAAATATCCCGCGCCTCAGGCACCGGTTTCTGTCGATCGCGAGAATCTCCACCACCCGCCGAGCCGTGAGCGAACTCGTCACCGCGTCCGGATGGTGCTTTAAATATGACATCCATGTCAGCCAGACCGGAGAGGTCCGCAGACAGGTCGAATAGTTGCTGGGCGACCAGATGCACGACCTCCCCTTCACGCTGGATTCGTCCGTTGATGGCCATCATGCTCGATCCGAGTACCACCCGACGCCGCTTCTCAAAGAGACTCGGCCAGACGACAACGTTCGCCGGACCTGTCTCGTCCTCGATCGTGATGAACATCACCCCTTTCGCGCTCCCCGGCTTTTGCCGCACCAGAACAAGACCTGCGGTGTAGACCCATCGACCGTCGCGGGCGGACATCGCGTCTTCGCACGTCACCATGCTGCGCTTGGTCAAGCTCTCCCGTAGGAATGCCATTGGATGTTCGCGCAGTGTCAGGCCGACGTGTCCGTAGTCCGCAACAACGTTATGGCCTTCGGTCATCTGCCGGAGCTCGACTTCAGGCTCCGACTGTTCGGCGATCGATTTCTGCTCGCGGTCTGCAGCGGCGGCAAACAGCGGCAGTGGCTCGTCGCGCAGCGCTTTGATCGCCCAAAGCGCATCGCGCCGTTCAAGCTGAAGCGATGGCCGGAAGGCGTCGGCCTCTGCGAGTTCTACGAGAGATGCTGCCGGAACACCGGATCGTCGCCACATATCATCGACGGAACTAAACCGATCGTTCATTCGCGCGGCAACGATTCGAGCCGCATCCGACGCTGCCAAGCCCTTCACCATCCGCATCCCCAGGCGCACGGCGTGGCGATCAGTGTTTCCAATTGGCTCCAGCGTGCAGTCCCAGCGGGATCGGTTGATGCAGACGGGCCCGATCTCGACGCCGTGCGCGCGGGCGTCGCCGACGATCTGGGCCGCGGCATAAAAACCCATGGGCTGGGAATTCAGGAGCGCCGCGCAGAACACATCCGGGAAATGGCACTTGATGTAATTCGAAGCATAGGCGATCAGCGCAAAAGAGGCAGCATGGGATTCCGGAAAACCGTAGGACCCAAAGCCTTCGAGCTGCGAAAATGTCTTCTCAGCAAACTCGGCTGTATAGCCGTTTCGCACCATGCCGGAGACCAGCTTCTCCTTGAACCTGCTGACACCGCCTGTAAATTTAAACGTCGCCATCGACTTGCGTAACTGATCAGCCTCTCCCCCGGTGAACCCAGCACAGACCATCGCGACCCGCATCGCGCTTTCCTGAAACAGCGGCACGCCCAGTGTTTTGCCCAGCACGGCTTCCAGTTCCGGCGTCGGATATTCGACCTTTTCCTTGCCTTCGCGGCGGCGAAGATAGGGATGCACCATATCGCCCTGAATAGGACCAGGACGCACAATCGCCACCTGGACGACCAGATCGTAAAATGTCCGAGGCTTCAGGCGTGGCAACATAGCCATTTGCGCTCTGGATTCAATCTGGAATGTTCCCAACGTGTCGGCTTTGCGGATCATCGCATATGTAGCTGGATCCTCTTGAGTGATTTTTGCGAGATCCAGATCGTCGTCCTTATGCTCACGGATCAGGTCGAATGCTTTGGACATGCAGGTCAGCATGCCCAGCGCCAGAACGTCGACCTTCATGAACTTGAGCGCCTCCACATCATCCTTGTCCCATTCGATGATCTGTCGGTCTTCCATCGTGGCAGGTTCGATCGGAACAAGGTCATCGAGGCGGTCGTGGGTCAGCACGAAGCCGCCGGGGTGCTGGCCCAAATGACGTGGTGCGCCCATCAGTTGCTGTGCGAGCTGCAGCGTCAGTTTCAGCCTGCGGTCATCGGGATTGAGGTTCAATTCCTTCACATTGCGATCACTGACTTCTTCCGACCAGGACCACATGCCCGAAGACAATTCCTTGATCACATCCTCAGGCAGGCCAAGCACCTTGCCGACGTCGCGAATGGCGCCCTTGGCACGGTAACGGCTGACTGTCGCACACAGGGCTGCCTTCTCGCGGGTATAGGTCTTGTAAATCCACTGAATGACCTCTTCGCGTCGCTCATGTTCGAAATCAACATCAATATCCGGCGGTTCGTCGCGCTCTTGGCTGATGAAGCGTTCGAACAAAAGGTCATTTGTGGAAGGGTCGATGCTGGTGACGCCGAGAATATAACAAACGGCAGAGTTCGCAGCCGATCCGCGCCCCTGGCAGAGGATTCCCTGCGAGCGCGCGAACTGAACGATGGAAAACACCGTCAGAAAATACGGCGCATATTTCATCGCCTTGATAAGATCAAGTTCGTGCCGGACCGTCGCCAGAACGTCTGGCGGCATTCCTTCCGGGTATCGGTCCGGCACGCACTCCCAGACATAATGTTCGAGAGACTGTTGCGCGTCTTTACCCGGAACGATCGCCTCCTCGGGATACTGATAGGTCAATTCCTCAAGCGAGAACTTGCACTGATCGACAATCTCCATGGTTCGCCATAGTGCTTCGGGATAGCGCGGAAACAGGCGTTCCATTTCCTCTGGCGGCTTGAGATATCTGTCGGCATGACGTTCGCGCTCGAAGCCGACGTCGTCGATGGTCGATTTGGTGCGAATGCAAGTGACGATGTCCTGAAGCTGCCGCCGTCCCGGCTCATGGAAAAGAACGTCGTTGGTGACGACAGTTTTGACCTTGTGGCGCATAGCCATGTTGGAAATCTCATGAAGCCGTAACTGGTCATTAGGCCGGCGGCGCAGGCAAAGGGAAACATAGGCGCGACTGCCAAACACCTCCGCCATCTTCCTGAGATGCAAGGCGCATGTGTCGTCGGCGAGATCGGGTATGAGGATGCCGATCATGCCATCGGCGTAGGTCATCACATCGTCCCAATGGAGGATGCAGTTGTTCTTGCCGCCGCGCCCCTTGCCGAGCGTGATCAGCCGGGTCAAACGCGAATAGGCGGCGCGGTCCGTCGGATAGACCAGGATCGACATCCCATCCTGTAGGTCAAGCCGGCAGCCGATGACGAGACGAAGGCCGGTGGCACGCGACGCTTCAAGTGCCCGGATAATACCAGCCAATGAATTGCGATCCACGACACCTATGGCATCGATGCCGAGGCTTTTCGCCGTCTCGAACAGTTCGGTCGCGCTGCTCGCACCGCGCAGGAACGAGAAATGGGTGGTGACCTGAAGCTCGGCATATCTCATGCGAATATTCCCTGGACGAACCATTTGTGCGACCCGGTTTCGCTATCTACGCCGTCGCCAGCCCGGAAAACCCAAAGGCGTTCGCCCGCTTCGTCCTCGATGATAAAGTAGTCCCGGACTGCGGCCCACTCGGATGTTCGCTGCCACCACTCGCCGAATATTCGTTCGGGACCATCGGCGCGTTTCACCTTGCGGCGTTTGCCACGCCATGTGACGGAAACGGGAGGATGGTCGGGCATCAATGCGATGACCTCGACCAGTTCAGGGTGAGCGAGCAGTCGTACCGGACGCGGCCAGTGATGCGGCCAGGCGGCGATAACGTCATCTGCAACAGGTGCAATCCTCTGAACGCTGCGCTCGGGAACATCGGAGGCAACGGGTGCGAGACGATAGACGCGCTGACCACGATTGCCGAAGATGTCGATGAGCGGAGTGATGTCCGCGATCTCATCTTCGACAAGCGACGACGCCTTCTGTGTTTCCTCAAGCGGCTCAACCATGATCGCCGCAAGGGTAAGCTTCTCGATCCCGAAGCCAGGATCGATCTTCTCGGTCATGTCGCGAAACAGTTTCGTCAACCAGGAGACATCGCGGGCGGCCTTTGCCGTTCCTGCCCGCAGCGCCTGGGTTGTGTTGTCGACCTTGTGGACGATAAGATCGACACGGCGAACACCCAGACCCTTTTTCTGGAGCTGGCTGCAAAGTTCGATGACCAGACGACCGACATATTTGTCGATCGTTTCGGCTGCCCCGATCGGCTCCTGGAAAATGCGGCTGACTTCGATCAGTTCGGGCGTGCGGATGGGGTCGATGGGTTCGCCGATGCGCCCGAAAATCTGGTCAAGGCGGCGGGCAATTTCCGGGCCGAAGCGCAGTGTCAGCGGTGCCCGCGGCGTCGCAGAAAGCTCACCGATGGTTCGAAAGCCGAGCGTTCTCAGATCACCGATGATCTTTTCGGGCAGACGCAGCAGGGAGATCGGCAGCCGCTCGACCGCTTTGACGGTTTCGCCGCGCGGCACGATCACTGTCTCTCTGGTGATGGCACGTGCGCAAGCATGAGCGGCACCCCATGTGTCGGCAATGGCAACACGGGCCGTCAGCCCCCTGCCCCGAAAGCGATTGGCAATCCCCGTCAACATGGCAAGCTCTCCGCCCCGGAGATGGTCGGCACCATCTGTGTCCATGACGATGCCATCAGGCGCATCGACCGCGACGATCGGAGAATACTGGCTCAATGCCCAGAAGGTGATGCGCTCCAGTGCATCGGCGTCTGCTTTAGGATCGGCATCGATCATCATCAGCCCTTGAAACAACGCTTGTGCCTTTGCTGCCTGCATCCCGACACGCAGACCTGCCTTTTTAGCTGGAGCATCTGCCGCCGACACCCAGCGTTTCGATCCGGATTTTGCGATCACGGCGATGGCCTGTTCAGCCGGAATGCCGGGATCGGCGCGACGAATGCGATCCGTCGACAGATCCGGAAGGTAGATCGATACGACCCTGGTCATCACACGCTCCAACGATAAATTCGGCACATTCTCCAGCACGCGACCGCATCAGTTCCAGCAACCATCTTGCCCGCCCGATACCCGGCACGGGTAACTCCTGCGACGGCAGCACACTTACCCTCCATCGGGTGGTCGACGCCGTCGGCTGCCCAAAATCATTGGCTTCCGTCTGTCGTCGCCACCTGCGTACAACAAGCGCCAGGCTTCCCTTCTTTTCCGCCGCAAGCTGAAGCCGCCGGCTCGCCAACATCGGCAGTCGCACGACCTCGCCGACGACAGCGCCGAGCCCACCGAAGGACAGCGCCTCCTCCATAGAGGCGAGCACATCCTCCTCGCGATCGCTTTCCACGAAGATCACCCGGTTAGCGTTGAGACCTGCTTGCGCGAGTGCAGGAAAGAACAAATCTGGCCGTGTCAGACACCAGACGATCTTGCCTTTGGTGCGGGCGGCAACGCCTGCCACGAACAGGGCCGCGGCTGCCCCATCGACGGTTCCGGTGCCCCCTCCTGCAAATTCATGAAGAGCGCCTCTGGCGAGACCGCCTCCCGGCAGCACCGCGTCGATTGCGCTTACCCCGAACGGCAGACACTCAGCTTGCTTGGCCACGACGCCTTCCAACGAGGCGATGCGATCACGCAGATCCGCTATGACATGCTCGCGCGCAGCAGCCATCGTTCACGCAATCCTTCCGGTTCGTGTCGTTTATGGGAACGGCTTCATGCCGTTTTCAATGTTGAAGTTCACGTTCTGTTCCTGCGCTCAACAGGAGTCAAGAGGCGCTAAATTAGGAATGCAGTCCTCTATTTTTAGCAACTCAAGAGATTCGCAAATTGAATCAGTGAGTAAGATTTGGAACGGTGCTGGGTGACGCGTACAAAATAAATTTCAGGAGAGCCTGATCAATCCCTCAGCTTCGGCTGTCAATGCATGCAAGCTCCGCTGTCCGCAGGCCTCATATTCAGGAACCATCCTATGCCGATCGCGCTTACCAATGCTGAAGCTTGAAGAAAGGTAGCACCGAAGTGGTCGAAGCCAGGGTACGCGTCATCGATCTCGAAACAGGCGGTAATGGCCCGAACGACGTTTGCGAGATCGGCTGGCAGGATGTCGTCATCGATCACGTTGGAAAGTGGCAGGTCACTGAAGAGCGCGGGGCGCGGTTCGTCAACCCTGGCCGTCCCATCTCACCCGACACGATGGCGATTCATCATATCCTGGATGCCCAAGTCGCGGATGCTCCTTTCTGGAAGGAAATAGCATCAACCGTTCTCCGTCCACCCGGCCGTATCGACGCCTTGGCAGCTCATCGAGCCGCTTTCGAGCAACGATATTGCACACCGCGGTTTACAGGCGGAACGCCTTGGATCTGCACATGGAAATGCGCGCTGCGTGTCTGGCCACAACTTCCGCGGTTTTCCAACCAGATGCTGCGTTATCAACGAATGCCCGACGGACTGGTGCATGAAATCGGCCTCCCCGCGCATAGGGCAATGCCCGACGCCTACGTTACGGCTCATCACCTCCGCGACATGTTGAACCAAGCATCGCTTGAGGATTGCATGGCATGGAGCACCGAACCGGGACTTCTACCGCGTGTGCCTGCCGGACCGGATCGAGGAAAACCCTGGGATCGCATCAGCCTCGAAACACTCAACGCGTTTATCGCAGATCGGGATGTGGACGTGCGCTTCAGCGCACAGACAGAACTGGCTCGGCGGATTGAGGACAAGCCGTCTCAGGATGAGAAACCGGCACAAGGGATGCTTGGATTCGAATGAGCAAGACGTATCCGGACACGCCCGATGGTCGTTACTTCGTCGTAAAAGGAAGGCTGTGGCGTCGCAGCAGTCCTAAACTCGATGAGGAAACCCGTACGGCACTGGTCAAGGATTTGATGGCGGCACGCCGGGCAGTTCGCGATGCATCGGCAGGCTCACCAGCGATGATCGAAGCTCGAGAGAAAGTGGATGCAGCCAAAGTTGCCCTTGGAGAACGCGGTCCGGTCTGGTGGGATGACGGGGCGCCTGACTTCAATCGCCATCTCGCCAGGAACACGCCCTACGCTACATGGTTTGCACAGTTGGAAATGGAATGAGATGTGATGGCACCTAGAAGACAAAAATCTAACCCGCTGAGCGAAGGACACAGGGATGGAATTTGATCTGGCGCGGTTCATCAAAGCACAACAAGACACGTACGCAAAAGCCTTGCAGGAGTTGAGTGACGGACAGAAGAGGTCTCACTGGATGTGGTTCATCTTTCCGCAAATTCACGGACTTGGTCGATCGGAAACTGCCCGCTTTTACGCGATCTCTGGACGTTCTGAAGCCGAAGCCTACCTAAAACATCCTGTGTTGGGCGCCCGTTTGGAGGAGTGCACGCGCGCCATGCTCAGCCATCCCAGCCTCAGTGCACACGACATTCTTGGCTCTCCCGATGACCTTAAGTTTCGTTCCAGCATGACGTTATTTGGCATCGCCGCCCAGAGTGGTTCGTCGTTCGAGACTGCCCTTCACGTTTTTTACGGAAGTAAGGGCGATCAAGCCACGCTTGCAGCGTTGAAGAACCATATGTGATCAGACGCTTACCGACTTTTGCAAAAGTCCCGACTGAAGTTAATTAAACCAAGATTCGGCCCCGTGAAAGTGCTTTCGCAGACGGCTATATTCGACGGCGTCGCGGTGCCCAAAACTGAATTCCGATACGTTAAGGATGCATTTTTGCTCCCTTTACGATCTTATCGACCACCTTCTTTTCGGCTCTAAGTGCCAGTCCTACCAGTTTCGAATTGTCTGGGCCGAACTGGGAAAACACCTCCCTGTTGGCAGCGTCGTGCCCTGTTGAAAACATCTCCTCGATCTAAGCCGAGGCTGTGACGTCGCGGTCGAGAGCCCGCCTATGGATCGTGCGCAGCGTCTCCTGATCTGCTGCAAGAACCACGATCGGCTGGATCGTCATGGGATTGTAGACATTCCCAGCCGCATCCCGGTATGGTTTGCCGATAATGGCTGGTGTCTGGGCAACGATGCCACTTGTCAGGAAAGCGGTGACATTCAGCCTCTGCCAGGTTGCGAGGTCATCGCGGATAACGATTGCGATCTTGGTGTCGAACATGCGGTTGAACTCCGTCCGGGGTACTGAAGAAAAGGAAGACCTAGCTCCGAGCGAGGCGGGCGGTCTTGAACGTTCGTGCAAAGTCGGATTTGCCGACGGTATGCGTGTCGCCGCGCCCTCACACGGTGTCGAGCGGATGGAAGCCCGGTTTCATGGCAACGCATTTTCGCCGCATCGGCACGACACCTACGCGTTAGGGCTGACGCTCCACGGCGTACAGACCTTCCGCTATCGCGGCACCGAGCGTTTCAGCAGCCCCGGAAACGTGATCGTGCTGCATCCCGACGAGCTGCATGATGGTGCTGCAGGTACCGAGGATGGGTTGATCTATCGGATGATCTACCTGCCTCCCGACCTGATTGGCGCAGTCGATGGTTACAGTCACGCCCTTCCATTCGTTCCCGATCCGGTCGTTGCCGACATCGGACTCTGGCAGGCACTGGCGGAGATTCTTGCCGATCTGAGCGAAGAACCGAGCGACCTGATTATGGACGACGTTGTGATGCGGCTGGCAGAAGGTCTTTCCCGCCAAGCAGGTGCACTGCCCAAAAGCATCGCCGCGCCGGCACGGTCGGCTGTTCTTCGTGCTCGCGACTTTATCGAAGGGCATTGCAGCGATGTCGTGCGCTCTGAAGCGCTAGAGGTTGCATCTGGACTGGACCGTTACGAATTGGCCCGCCAGTTTCGCCGATTGCTAGGTACCAGCCCGCATAGATACCTCATCATGCGCAAACTTGAATTGGCGAAACGGTCTATTGTTAATGGCAACGGATTGGCGCAGTCGGCAGCAGATGCGGGTTTTGCTGACCAGGCACATTTTACCCGCCATTTCCGCAAAGCCTTCGGTATGACACCGGGTCACTGGGTGGCAATGCGTTCTGCAAGCTCTGGCTAAGTTTGATTGTATTCGAACTGCCATCGGACACGAACAAGCTTGATAAAGGGGCGGTCGTGGGCGAATACGATCCGCCCGCTTATGCATCATGCTGCATCGATTACGGGAAGCCTTGCTGAACATCCTGATGGAGAGTTTCGGTAAGAAGGAGGGATAAGAAAGATCGGTTGCAGTTCCTCTTCTGCTGTCAACAGGCTCGTTGACTTGGAAGCGCTGAACCACCATTTGTGTGACATGCCGAAGCGTGAAAAAGATGAGATCGAACTGATCAGGACATGGACCCTGCCAGCCACGGTAACAATGGGGTCGGCCGTTCGGGCGAACGGCGTTCTTCAGGAAATACAAGCAAGGCTGCCAGCGATCTCTAAAAAGTCGATCTCGCTGGAAGGCGTCGATCTCACACTGGCGATGGCGGCTAACGAAAAGACCGCATTCAACGCGGCAGCGGCTATCGTCGCGAAAGTGGTGGCGGAAGCCGGAGCAATGCCGGTCATCCCGCGAGAAATCGAGGACATCCTTACGATCAAGACTAGCGAGCGACATCGTTGGCTTGCAGACGGTCGTCTGCCGAGCGCCGGTACGAGGACCGTCAGACTGAACGGACGCGCTCGTCAGATTACGTTCCATGTGTTCGACCCCAAGGTGGTGGAGGATCTTCTCGACAGAGGAGCCGCGGAAGAATGGCGTGTGGAGGATGCCGAGGCGAAAGCCGAAAAGCGGCAGCGGGCTACGTATCAGGCGAAGTTGACGCGGTCGCTCAAGAAAGAGGCTGCAAAAAAGTCTATGACGTCGGAAGACGGCGCCAAGGATTCGGCCCCCAAGCTTGGCGGCTGGGAAGAGTTCGACGTTGACGGACTGCTTCGCTAGATCTGTTCATAGCTCAATACCGCGTCAGTCAGTTGGGCTTAAGCATCCTGAACGTACGCGAACCTTTCAAACTTACCGACAGATGCCAGGCTGTAGAACACTGGCGTAGAATACCCCGAAAATAGGCACCAGTTTCACCTCCCTGGCGATGTCTGGTTCGGAATATGGTCCAGTCGCGCTTTGGCCGCATTCGGAAATCGCTCACCTGACAACGCCACGAAAACGTCAAAGTTCATTCAGGCATGGTTCACGGTGCAGGTCGCTAAATCACATCACCCTCAACGGAGTGACGAGAGATGCGCAAGATAATTTTCAGCGCGGGAATAATTCTAGGTAGTCTGCTTGCCAACGTCGCCAACGCGATGCCGTCAGTTCATCCATCGGTTCCCTTGGCCTCAGACGTTCAGAAGGTCGACTACGCTTGCGGACGCGGCTTCCACCTTTCCCCACGTGGCTATTGCCGACCAAACGGCCCTCCACGCGAGTATCGCGATCGGTGGGATAGACGTGACCGCTGGGAAGCCAGACGCGAATGGCGCGATAGACGCGAATGGCGAGAACGCCGCGATTACTATGACCAACGGGAATGGCGTGGGCGACATGAGTATCGCGACTACAGATGGTAATGCCGGATCCTCTCGCGAATATAAACACATTCCGTGAGAGCGTCAGAAGAGCCGTTCGTCAGGGGTCAGTTAAAGCTTTTCCCAATTAAGGAACCAGAGGCGCGTGATGCCGTTACGTGATCATCCAGCAAGGAGGAAAACCAATGGATCATACGAATCACGTTCGCCTATCGCCGACAGAGCTGACCCCAGAAATTCTGGAAGGTGCAACCGTATATGGCGCAGATGACCATAAGGTTGGAAAGGTTGATCACGTGCATGGCGGAACAGGCGGCCAAGTCATTATCGACGTCGGCGGGTTCCTCGGAATTGGCGCAAAGCCGGTAGCGGTCTCCCTCAGCGACCTCGATTTCATGCGAGATGAGGACGGCGATGTTCATGCCGTCACTTCCTGGACGAAAGACCAATTGAAAGACATGCCGGAACATCATCACTGATGTAGCCAGGGCCCGGTCGCAAAGACCGGGCCCTAAATCTAACTCCCTCCGAATATCAGAAGATTACAAGACGCCGTACCTGCTTAGCTCGCTCCCCATCCACGCACCTGCTGTCCACCAAAGACCATTTCAGTCGGCATCTGAAAAATAAAATAGGGATTGAGCACGGGCAGCGCCGTCGCTTTTTCCAGCCGTTGCATATGTTCATCCTTCAGCACAATGTCGAGCGAGGCGATGTTTTGGGTGAGTTGCTCTATCCGGCTGGCGCCGATCAGCACTGAGGAGACGCCAGGGCGTTTCGCTACCCAGGCAAGCGCCACTTCCGCAGGCGAACGACCAACCTCTGACGCCACAGTCTTCAGAACATCGACGATATCAAAGTTACGGTTTGTGAACAGCATGCCGCCGAACGGATTGTCACCGTTAAGGCGTCCATCGCTTTCACCTTCGGTAACAGGACCGGCTCGGTCCGGCAGGCCGGGCGCACGGCTGGCTTCGCTGATTTTTTCGCGACCGTATTTTCCCGTCAGCAGCCCAGCCGCAAGTGGGCTCCATGGCACCATACCCAAACCGAACTCGGCACCTGCCGGAAGAAGGTCCAGCTCTACGCCACGATCGATCAGCGAATAGGCGTATTGCAAACCGATTGGCTTGGGTAGGCCGTGCGCTTCCGCAAGCGTTGCTACCTTTGCGACATACCAGGCAGGTGTGTTGGAAAAACCGTAATGCAGGATTTTGCCAGCACGGATCGCATCGGTCAGCGTCTGAAGAACCTCTTCTGCTGGCGTCGTGCGGTCCCACACATGCATCCAGTACATGTCGATGTAATCGGTTTTCAGCCGCTTCAACGAGCCTTCCACACCCATGCGGATGTTCTTGGCACCGTTGCCACCCCATAAGGGCGTGCCCTGCCCGCGTGGAAAGCCGGATTTGGTGGCAATGACCAACCGATCACGCGTGCCGCTGTCCGATACAAATGTGCCAAGCATCTCCTCGCTTTGGCCAGCGGAATAGACATCCGCCGTGTCGATGAAATTGCCACCGGCTTCGACATAGGCATTAAAAAGCGCGCGCGAGGTTTCGTCTCCGGCACCCCAGCGTTCCGCACCGAAGGTCATGGTGCCAAGCGCCAGCGGGCTGACGATCAGGCCGGATTTGCCGAGTGTGCGGTAACTGGTGAGATCCATCGGTGTTCTCCATCGTTGTTGTGCAACAGGATGTAACGACAAGCGTCCCACAGAATAAGCCATTGATAGCAGCATGAACTTGTGAGCACAGTGCATGAATGGAACGAAACGAACTCAATGATCTCCTGGCCTTCGCGGCGGTGGCGCGCGAGCGCAGCTTTACCCGCGCCGCCGCCATTCTCGGCATGTCACCCTCTGCGCTGAGCCATGCGATGCGCGGGCTGGAGGAGCGGCTGGGCGTCCGGCTTTTGTCGCGCACGACGCGCAGTGTCGCGCCGACCGAACCGGGCGAGAGGCTGCTGCAATCGCTCAATCCGGCGCTCGCCAATATTGAAAGCGGGCTGGAAGCGCTGGCGGAGTGGCGCGACAATCCTTCCGGTACGGTCAGGATAACCACCTTCGCCTATGCGGCACGAATGGTGCTTCTGCCGAAACTGCCAGCCTTCTTGCTGGCCAATCCGGATGTCCGGGTGGAGGTCAATATCGATGATGGCCTGACGGATATCGTCACAGCCGGTTTCGATGCGGGCATTCGACTGGGAGAAGCCGTCGCCAAGGACATGGTCGCTGTGAAGCTTGGGCCGGATTTAAGGACGGTGGTGGTGGGAACGCCATCCTATTTCAAACGCTATCCTCCGCCGTTGACCCCCTATGACCTGGAACGCCACGCCTGTATCGGATACCGGCTGACGACCTCAGGCGGACTACTGCCCTGGGAATTCGAGAAGGACGGCAAGGAGATCAATATCCGCACCAGCGGCCCTTTGGTCGCCAATGATGGCGATCTGCCGGCGGCTGCCGTTCGTGCAGGTGCGGGACTGGGTTATATCATGGAGCATGACGTCGCTGAGGAGATCGCTGCGGGGACCCTCGTCCAGGTCTTGAAGGACTGGTGTCCCAGCTACCCCGGATTTTACCTGTACCATCCCAGTCGCAGGCAATCGCCATCAGCCTTGAGGGCACTCATCGCTTCACTCAAGGTCGGATGAAGCTTGCATATTTGCTCATTGTATAAACGAATGACCGCCAGCTCGAACCGTTCAAACTTTTTACATATCGGCACGCCGACAGTCTGCGCCCGAAGACTATGTAGGGTCTGGAACAATGTGGTCTCTCGGTCCGTTGCTCACCGTTAATGTACGGGAAAAAAATCGGAATTCGAAATGCCAAGGTACTTCTTCCACGTCAGGGAAGCAGACACCCTTTCCATCGATTTTGAAGGCGCGGTGCTTTCAGGTGACGATCAGGCCATAAGAGAAGCGCTTCAGGCAGCGAGGGAAACACTTGCCGAAAAAATAATATTCGGAGACATCATCAGCCACACCAGCTTTGAGGTCGTTCGCGCCGATGGTCACCTGATCGCCGTCATACCCGTCTCGTCAGTCTTGAGGTTTCAGTAGGAAATAGCTTAAATCCTCGGCTGAACGGCTCTCTTCGCTACCTCCCGGTCGGCTTGGCGTGTATTCGTTCCTTGAAGTCAAATATCTTCCCTCCAGTCCTCGAAGCATATCGGACAAAGATGACAATCGTCGCATCCTATCTCTATCGCAACGGTAAACGCGCTGATGTAGTCGAACTCTCTTCGCAGCCCTTCGACGCGAACGCCAACGAGATCGTATGGATCGGGCTGACCGATCCAACAGTCGAGGAAATGGCATCTCTAAAGACGATGTTTGGGCTCCATTCCTTGTCTGTCGACGACGCGCTGAATGGCAAGCAGGTGCCGAAGGTCGATATTTATGGCGACCAGCTATTCGTCGTCGCCAAGACCGCGTATCTCGAAAACGACAGGATCGCCTATGGCGAGACCTGTATCTTTGTCGGTCAAAACCATGTCATCACCGTGCGGCATGGGTCGGCACGATCACACCAGAAACTGCGCGAACAACTGGAGCAGGCACCGCAGCTTCTCTCGCATGGTCCCGATTACGTTCTCCACGGCATTCTCGATTTCATCATCGATGGTTATCTCCCCTTGGTCGAAACGATAGAAGACCGGGTTCTGGAGATCGAAAAGCACGTTCTCGTTTCCTTCCTTGAGCCGGAGCAGATCCGCAGGATCTTCCGAATGCGTCGGCAGGTCATCAAATTCCAGAGGGTGATGGGCCCGATGGCTGAAGTTGCCAGCAAGCTCGCCCACCTTGAATTGCCCTGCGTCGACAACAACGCCAGGCCGTTCTTCAAGGACGTCCACGATCATGTTCGGCGTGTCGAAAACATGGTGATCGGGTTGCGTGATATCGTGACATCCGTATTCGAGGCAGCTAATCTTCTGGAGCAACAGCGGCAAGGCGCAATTACGCGACAGCTCGCCGCATGGGCAGCGATCCTGGCAGTGCCGACGGCAATCGCTGGGATTTACGGCATGAACTTTGAGAACATGCCCGAGTTGAAGTCGCAATACGGGTATTACGTCGTTCTGGCTGTCATTCTCGTTCTCTGCGGCATTCTGTATTACCGCTTCAAACGAGCACGGTGGCTATAGTCCAGTTGGCCTGCAACCGGCCGACAGTCAGGCGCTGTCACTTTTTTAGCTCCCCGGCGCCGCGGCTGATCCGGCAAGAATGCCGCCATCAATGGTCAATTCGGCTCCAGTCATATAGGCGGCTTCGTCGGAAGCCAGCAACACAGCCAGCGCAGCGACTTCTTCCGGCCTACCAAAACGGCGCATTGGTGTGTCCCTGACCAAAGCGGCCTCGCGGTCCTTGCGATCCGGGCCTGTGCCTAGCATCGGCTCCCACATCGGGGTCATCACCGCAGCCGGGTGGATCGAGTTACAGCGGATGTTCAGATTTTGACTAGCGCAATAGAGAGCGACGCTCTTGGTGTGGTTGCGAACTGCCGCTTTGGATGAGGCATAGGCCGCAGCCATCGGGATTCCAACCAAGCCCGAGCGGGACGAGATATTGATGATTGAACCCGCACCATTTTCCCGCATGGCCCTGATGGCATAACGGCAACCGAGGAAAGTCCCATCCAAATTCACAGCATGAACGGCACGCCAATCGGAAAGTTCAGCGTTTTCCGGATCATGAGCAGGCGGAAGGCTGTCGACTGGTGCCTCGAACCCAGTAATCCCGGCATTGTTGACAATCACGTCAATCCTCGGGAACTGACGGGCAATCTCCATCCAATCGTTTTCCGAGGAAACATCAAGTCGGACGAACGTCGCTCCGATTGCCTTTGCTAGATCCCGGCCACCTTCCACGTCGATGTCAGTGACAATGACATTTGCCGCTTCGTCAGCGAAAGCGTGTGAGATAGCGGCGCCGATGCCGCGCGCAGCCCCGGTTACGAGTGCGGTTTTCCCCTCGAGTCTGGGCATAAGTAAATCCTCAAAGTATGAATGGCAATTCGAGATGCGCGATGTTCTAAGCTGCGACATCAATGGTGCTGGTCCAGACTATAGGTCAGCATTGTTCATGGTCTTACACTCCTGTTGGCCCAACTTGTCGACCCGCGCCTGAATAACCAGTTAAGAAATGGAGGTTGAACGTACATCGCCATACCGCTATTTGAAGCCTTCGCGAAGGAAGATGACGGCATCCCTTGCCTCCTCCGACGATATTGTGTGACCGACCCCAGGATAGATTTTGGACGTCACCGTGAAGCCTGCCGATCGCAGTTGGCCAGACGCGACAGTTGTCGCCGACGGCGGAATTGTCTTATCCTCTGCACCATGCATCATCAGAATATCTGTTCGTGCTGAAGATGACGTCGGCGGCAGAGCCAACAGACCTGCAAAGGTGACGAGAGCGCCGACCTTCCAACGACCCGATGCCACTCCATCCAGCGCCATGATGGCGCCTTGCGAGACCCCGATGAAGGCCACCCGGTCCAGCGCGTCTTCGAACCCCTCACGTTTGACGATCTCAGAGACCACCCTGTCGAACGCTCGACGCGCGGCGTCTATCCGCTCGGGGCGCATGATCTGGTCGTCGACTGCAAACCATTGACGACCACCTGACTTGTGCGCAAACGGCGCGTCTGGCGCAACAAATACTGTGTCCGGCAGCGTCGCCTGCCAGGAGTTCCCGAGCGCTTCCATCACCGACCCTCGTCCTCGGATGCCGTGGAACAGGATCACGAGATGATCCGCACGCGTTCCTACTCGAGAAGCGGTCGATTTGGAGGCGCTTTCCGCCTGTACCATCTGCAAGAGTTTGGCAGCAGGGTCGACCTTAGGCGACACCACTTGGGGTCCTGTTTCCGCAGCCATCACAGCACCTGGACTTGCGGCGACATAGATTGCGCCAATAAATATGACGAATAGAGAGAAGACAGCGGCGAGATTTGAGGGCGTCATGGGACTTTCCTGTTGCATCCCCTCAACTTTCACCCGGAACGTTCGTTCCGGTCCACAGCTACGCCGCCACTGACAATCTCGTTATTGCCATTTGTCTGCATCCAATCGCCAAGACCTCTGCGCCGGGAACAACCCCGCACATGTCCCGTTTCAGAATTGGCACCACAGCACATTCAAGGAGATTTCAATGCAGCGATTTGCAGACAAGGTTGTCGTCGTGACTGGCGCTGGTTCAGGAATAGGCAAGGCAACGGCGGAGCGTTTCCTCAGCGAGGGCGCGATGGTGACCCTGGTCGGCCGCACGAAGGCAAAGCTCGAGGGCGTCGCCAAACCCTATGCTGAAGATCGGGTTCTGCTCGCCGAGGCTGACATATCGAATGACGGTGACGTGAGAGACCTGATTTCTCTGACGGTCGAAAAGTTCGGGCGCCTGGATGTTCTTGTCAACAATGCAGGTGTTGTCGCCCAAGGCGACGTCGGCACCCTCACCACAGATGATTGGCGCACGGTCATGGCGACAGATGTGGATGGCGTCTTCTACGCCAGCCGTGCGGCCATCCCACATCTGAAGTCGTCGCGGGGCTCCATCATTAACGTCAGCTCCGTATCCGGCACGGGTGGCGACTGGGGCATGGCAGCCTACAATGCCGCCAAAGGTGCCATTACCAACCTCACGCGGGCGATAGCGATGGACCATGGCAAGGACGGCATCAGGGTCAACGCAGTGTGCCCGAGCCTGACGCGCACCGGAATGACCGAGGACATGATGGACGACGACAAGCTGATCGCGAAATTCAACGAACGCTTCGCGCTCAGAGGCCCTGGCGAACCAGAAGACGTTGCGGCGGTGATCGCATTCCTCGCAAGTGACGACGCTCGGTTCGTGACAGGCGTGAACCTGCCTGTCGATGGTGGAATGTCGGCGTCGAACGGTCAGCCGCCTCAGTAAGATGTAGAACGGCCCCTGCGGGATTATCCTCCGGGGCCGCAACAAACCTTCAATCTACAGGTCGTTTGTCTTCCGCCGCTGGCCAGTCGTTGGCCGGCTCCTCGATCACATCATCATCTGCGGGATCTGGATCATGCTCATGAGCGACCAACATGCTGTTGACCTCCACGACGATGACACTGCAAGCGTCCTCATAGCTGACGCCGTTCACAACGAGACCATCGACCAGCTCTTCGAGCTTGGAGCGAACCTCACGTTTCCAATCATCGGTCATTTCTCTCTCCGTTTTTTGATGGGTTTTTCAGTAAGTTCAATCCAGACTGGCGCGTGATCGCTGGTGTGCTCCCAGCCACGCACGTGCTTGTCGACTTCGGCCTTCACGAGCTTTTCGGCGAGATCCGGGCTCAGCAAAAAGTGGTCAATCCGAAGTCCTGCGTCGCGCGCATATGCGTTCCGAAAATATGCCCAGAAGGTGTAGATCCGCTCCCTGGGATGGAGATGCCGTATCGCATCCGTCCAACCTTGGGCCACCAGATTCGCATAAGTCGCTTTAACCTCGGGCCGGAACAGCGCGTCGTCTATCCAGCGCTCAGGTTTGTAGACATCGAGATCGGTCGGCATGACGTTGAAATCGCCCACGAGAGCTACGGGTACCTCGAGCTCGAGAAGTTCGCTCGCGTAGGAATGCAGTCGCTGAAACCAGTCTAGTTTGTATTTGAACTTCGGCCCTGGGAATGGATTGCCGTTCGGCAGGTAGAGGCATCCCACAACCATTCCGTTGATGACAGCCTCAATGTAACGACTTTGGTCGTCATCCTGACCGCCGGGCATCCCGCGTCGCGTTTCCAGCGGCTCCTGACCTCTCGCGAGGATCGCAACGCCGTTCCAGGATTTCTGGCCATGCCATATCGCTCCATAGCCGACGCGCTCCAACGCCTTGTGCGGAAACTTGTTGGAGGGCGTTTTAAGCTCTTGAAGGCAGACGATATCGGGCTTCGCCTCATCCAGCCAACGAAGGAGGATGTCGAGGCGCCCGTTGATGCCGTTGACGTTGTAGGTGGCGATCTTCACCGAAGCGATCAGCGTTTGCGATCGCCCCTGTCGCCCTCACCCGATTTCGTATCGTGTTTCGCATCATGGTGTGCATCTGCCGAAAGCGAGCGGGAAACGTCGACGCTCTCCTTAAATTTCCCGTCCTCGTCGCGGCGGACATAACGCTTGTCGGTACCGGTATCGATCAATTCTCGCTTGGTCATCGAAGATCTTCCTTTTGGATTGAGTTACGAAGGCAAACGCGCTGCGTCCCTACTCTGATGTCTCAGAGACCAAACTCCCCTGCTGCAGCATTAGTTTCCAAAAAATGCCTTCGATGGCTCGCTAAACCGTCGAAGGAAAAACTAATAAAGCTTGGAAAAAAGAGATGGGACCACGAGCGCCTAATTTTTGGCGACCAGCATCTTCACATGAGACAGATGCGTCTCAAGGCTGGGCAACGTTTCCTTCGCGAAGCCAACGACGGTCTGATCGTCACCGGACCCCGCGTAGGTCCGAAACAGTGCAATCGCCTCCATATGCGCTTGCACCTGCATGTCGAGGTAAAGCATGTCGAAGTCCTTGCCTTTGGCAGCCTCCAACTGATCCATCATTTTCTGCTGCTTGGGCGCAAGAACGATTGGGGACGGCAGTGGCTCACCCTTCTTATCCAATATCCCCTTCAGCTTCTCGCCCGCCTTCTGGTGGTCGGCGATAATCATCTTTGCGGCATCCTTGAGATCGGCTGACTCCGCGGTCTGCAGAGCCAATTCGCTGGACTTGATCTCGAACTCGTTGGCGCTTGAGACAACACTGACGAAGGTAGGCCGGTCCATGACCATCATGGGTGCGGCATCGCCAGCAGGCTTGGCTTTCTGTTCTTGCGCCATAACAGGCTGGGCGAGCATGGCGACGGATAATGCCAGGTAGGATAGGTTTGAGAATTTCATATTCATGGTCCTTTGTGAGGCGATCACTTCGTTTTGGAAAATGCTTTTGTGAGGTCGGCATTGGCAGCATCGACAGCGTCCTTGGCCTTATCCACCACCTTGGCCATTCCGAAGAATTCGTGGGTCACGCCTTCATAATTCAGCGCATTCACCATCACGCCGGCAGCCTTGAGCTTGTCAGCGTAAGCTTCGCCTTCTGAGCGTAGCGGGTCGATCTGCGCAGTGATCACTGTTGCAGATGGCAGTCCCTCAAGGTCAGCCCGACCGACGAGATTGATCCGGGGATCTGCGGTCTCGTCTTTTGACGTGAACACATTCGAGACGAACCAATCCATATCGGCTTTGCCAAGCGGCGCTGCATTGGCATTTTCCTGATAGGATGGCGTGTTCATGTCGTTGCCCGCGATGGGATAGACCAGCAACTGGTGCACCGGCATCGTTGTCTTCTTCTCTTTCGCCATCAATGCGACGTTGGCCGCCAGATTGGCACCGGCGCTTTCACCCGCAACGGCGATCCGCTTGGCGTCGCCATTCAAAGTGTGAACGTTTTCAACTGTCCAGGTGTATGCAGCCCAGGCATCATCATGCTGAGCCGGGAACTTGCTTTCCGGCGCATGGTGATAATCGGCAGACACGACGATGGCTTTCGATCCCAGCGCAAGCGCTCTCGGTGTTGCGTCATAGGTGTTGATATCCGCCACAACCCAACCGCCGCCATGGAAGTACAGCACGACAGGAAATGGCCCCTTACCTTCGGGGATGTAGACGCGCGCGGGTAAAGCCCCGGCTGCACTTGGAATGGCGATATCCTTCGTTGCAACTCCCGCCTCTGGCATTGGCGAAATCTTCTTGTCTCGCTGAACCGTGCGTGCGGCATCGGCGGCACTTGCCTGCGTGCGCGCCTGTGGCACAGTCAGGCCGGAAAAGGGCTTTGCGTCGAGCCCTTTCAAAGCGTCCAGGACAGCCTGCATCTGCGCATCAGGCTTTGCCTGCTCAGTTTGCTGCGTTTGTTGGGACGGCTGTGCTGGAGCCGGTTGTTGCGCCCATACGGTTGCCGAAGACGAAAGCAACACGACCGCTAGGCTCGCGGCGCGAATGGTAGAACGTGAGATAGGCATGAGACTTCCTTTGAGACTGCGGTGTGACGTTTCGTTACTGCTTGAGTGGTTCGATCTTTTGCTGGTAGGTCCCAACGAGTTCACCCTTTCCGATGACATGGCCCGAAATGGCAGCCAGGAGCGCGTCACGGTCAGATGTCGGTGGCAGATCGATCATGGAATCGAGAGCGACGATCTGGATGTGATAGTGGTGCGGCTTGTCGCCCGGAGGTGGCTTCGGTCCGAAATAGCCGTGTGTTCCAGACGTGTTGCGACCCTGCAAAACGCCTTCCGGCTCCACCAGGCGAAGCTGCTCCTGTAAACCCTCTGGAAGCGTCGTCACCGTCGCGGGGATGTTCCATGCCAACCAATGAACGAAGGGCTTGAGCGGTGAGGAGTCCGGGTCCTCCATGATGATGGCGTAGGACGCAGCCTTTGGTACAGCACTCCATTTAAGGGCAGGTGAGACGCCGTCGGCATATTCGCTAAATTTTGCTGGGATCGCCTGATTGTTGGAGAACGCCTCTGTGGAAACCGTGATTTTGCCTTGTGTGTCTGTCTCGGAACGCTTCAAAGACAACGGCACATCTGCGCCTTTTTTTGCCTGTGCCTCCATGACATCTGACGGTGCCATGGCCGCCGTCTCAGCCTTTTTCGCATCACCCGTATAGGCAACGCGATAAATGACACCATTGGCATCATCCGCCATCAGCAGCGAACCGTCCTTGGCGACGGCAAGACCGACAGGGCGGGCAAAATGCGTCTTCCCACCATCCGTCAGGAAGCCAGTCAGGAAAGGCTCGATGGTTTTGGGCTGGCCGTTCTCGAAATGAATACGGACGATTTCATAACCCGACGCGGGGTTACGGTTCCATGACCCCCGCATGGTTGCAAAAGCATCTCCTGCAAATTCTTCAGGAAACGCAGTGCCTTTATAGAACTTCATCTGCATTGGAGCGGCATGAGCGGTGTAGCCGATCACCATTGGCTGGCTCTGGTCGCGCCATTGCTCTTTCGTCACGCCGCCAACCGGCGTGGACTGTGGATAGATGTCACCCGCACCATAGACGTGCGGCCAGCCGTATTGCTTGCCCTGCTCGATCTTGTTGAGTTCCTCTGCCTGAACCTCGTCACCCATCAGATCGATACCGTGGTCCAGGCCCCAGAGTTCCCCGGTCTGCGGCTGCCAGTCGTAACCAATCGTGTTGCGCAGGCCGGATGCGAAGATCGTCCGGCTCTTGCCGTCCGGCGTCGCGCGAATGATCGTTGCGTTTTCAGGGTTGCTTTCGTTGCATGCATTGCAGGTGGAACCGACGCTGATGTAAAGCATCCCGTCAGGGCCGAATTCGAGGACACGGTTCGGATGCTGGCCGGAATCCGGCAGATCGCCGATCATCATCTCGAGCTCGCCAAGGGTCCCATCGGCCTTGATGTCGGCAACAAAAACCTCCTTCACCGTGGCGAGATAGAGCCTGTCACCCTTGATTGCCAAACCATGAGCCTGCGCTCGAGACACGACCTGGATGGGCGCCCCATCAGCCTTGCCATCGTTGTTTTCGTCCTTGAGAAGCAGCACATCGCCTTCTTCCCGGCGGCTGACATAAATGAAACCTTTGTCGGACACGGCGATGATGCGGCTGTTGCCAAGTCCCTGGGCGAACGGCTTCACGGAGAAGCCCTCGGGCACCTTCAATTGTCCTACCCGCTCGCTTGTCGGTGCGACCTTGTTGGGCTTGAACACGTTGGTGGTGATTTGAACTTCAGTTCCATCGCCCTGCTGGGCATAGGATGTACTGCAAGCAAAAAGTGCCGCGACAATAGACGCAGCGCCGGTAACACGACGTATCATTAGGTACTCCTCCAAAGAATTCACACGCCGAACATGCGAGACTCTTCAAAGTTCCCCTTGGTGATATTGCCTGAATTACATATGTGCACGCGTCACCAAGCAACGCGGCCTGAATAGATAGCAACGACTGTCGTTACCGCAATGCGGTATTGGCGGCCCCGACCCTTGTGAATTGACGTTCAAGGCTCGTTGAAGGCTGACACGTGGAGAGCGATCCTGCCTTCGGGATCATTTCTGAAAATCAGACCTCCTCGCGCCTTTGATTTTCCGGGAACATAGTCGAGTACGGTGC
This sequence comes from Agrobacterium vaccinii, assembly GCF_021310995.1. Lineage (NCBI taxonomy): Bacteria > Pseudomonadati > Pseudomonadota > Alphaproteobacteria > Hyphomicrobiales > Rhizobiaceae > Agrobacterium > Agrobacterium vaccinii. The sequence continues at coordinate 49,736 of NZ_CP054152.1, forward strand.
TGGCTCTCTCGATGACATCGGAACCATCACGGATTTCACCGTGGACAGCGACCTGCGAAGCCGTTGCGCTTGCAACGTTCGACACCTCGAAAGATACCTGAAACCCGTTGCTGCGCTGTTCAGTGATGACTACGGTTGCGGCGAGGTCGGGTGATGTATCCTGATCGTTAAACGCGTCGTTTGCGATCCAGAAAATCACCACGAGTACGATGACTGCGGATACTAGTCCGGTGACCCACTCGACCCAGTGCGGATTTTTTGCCTCGAGACTTTTGCCGCCGGTTGTTTTGGTCATGAAACCCTCAAAGGATAAGTCGAGCGGCAGCCGCTCCAATCGCACCGGGAAAACTCAGGATGACGATCGCCATAAGCACCTGCGTGGAACCCAGGTCGTCAGTGCGGTGGAACGTCCAGAGACAGTAGGCGCTGATGGATCCTGCTATCACATAGCCAGGTAAGGTAAAGCGCACAAAGGCATGCCAGCTTGGCGTACCCTCCGCGAGATCGTGGCTTCCATGAAATGACAGCGCGTAAACGAATCCATGCATGACGATCAGCGACGCTGCGATGACGACAAGGCCGTGCCAGGGCGTCATCTTAAACGAAAGCAAGATCATCTCCTCGGTGGGCGCCACGTTCAGATTTAAAAACAGCGCACCGACCGCCATCAGAAAGAGCTCGCCGCCGTAACTCGTCTCGCGATCTTCAACTGGATCATCGTCATCCTCAGTTTCGTCATCGTCAGATTTGCCACCCAGTTGGCTACGGCCCAACATCGCACCAATGCTCGCCGGCACCGCCAGCAGAGCAATCATACCCACGATCTCGTGGGGCGTCTGACCCGCCTGCAACACGCCTATGGATGACAGAATCAGGGTGCTGGCAACCATGCCCAAAGCATAAGCGATGACGGCATCTCGGACAGATTGCCGCCAACCCGAGGTTTGCTCGAACCCTATCCGGCGAGACAAGCCGATCAATAGAGGCAGATTGATCAAAAGAAGGAGCAAAAGCCGGGTGCGATCCATGTAGAAGCCAAGCTCCCACATTTCCATCGTCATAAACATCGGCAGAGCGAACAGAAGAGCGCCCGCAACTCCGCGCGCGATTCCAGCAAGAAATTTGCTTGTATCGAATCCACCACTTGCGCCGTCTTTCGAACCCAACCTCGTTCTCCACAGAATGACTCTGGTCATGCGCGAGGACCGGATCGTCGCAATGCCGAACCTTAGCAGCATCTAAGAGTGGACGCGACGACAATCACGTCACGCTAATCAAGGACTTTTCAATATCCAACCCACCTGATAGGTTCTCACTTTGTTCGCGGTGATATTTGACGCGTCCATTGCGGTTTATGGAGCTTTGTCCATACCGAATTCAAAGTAGGCGCACATCAAGGATAACGGCATGGCGGTTGCCTATCTGGAAAAACTGAACGAGCAGCAGCGCAAAGCCGTCGAGCATGGCGTCGGGCTGGCTGAGGGCAACACAGCAGGGCCTCTGTTGATCATCGCAGGTGCCGGATCTGGTAAGACCAACACGCTCGCCCATCGCGTGGCGCATCTCATCGTCAATGGTGCGGACCCGCGACGTATTCTCCTGATGACCTTTTCGCGCAGAGCCTCCTCCGAAATGGCCCGCCGCGTCGAGCGCATCTGCCGCAATGTGCTGGGTGCCAATGCCGGTTTCCTGACAGACGCCCTTGCCTGGTCCGGCACTTTCCATGGTATCGGCGCAAGACTGCTGCGGATGTATGCCGAGCAGATCGGTCTCAATCTCGACTTCACCATTCACGACCGGGAAGACAGCGCCGACCTGATGAACCTCGTGCGGCACGAGCTCGGATTTTCCAAAACGGAAAGCCGCTTCCCGACAAAGGGCACCTGTCTCGCGATCTATTCACGCGCCGTCAACTCGGAGACGTCGCTGAACGAGATCCTGCGCCAGCACTATCCATGGGTAGCCACTTGGGAAGAACAGTTAAAGGAATTGTTCGGAGCTTATGTCGAGGCCAAGCAGGCGCAGAACGTGCTCGATTATGATGATCTCCTGCTCTACTGGGCGCAGATGGTCAGCGATCCCGATCTCGCCGACGATATCGGCAATCGTTTCGACCATGTCATGGTCGACGAATATCAAGATACCAACAAACTCCAGTCGTCTGTCCTGATGGCGCTCAAGCCCGGCGGGCGTGGCCTGACCGTCGTCGGCGACGATGCCCAGTCGATCTACTCGTTCCGGGCAGCGACGGTTCGCAACATTCTCGACTTCCCAACATCCTTCAGCCCTGCCGCTGATGTCATCACACTCGATCGCAATTACCGCTCGACCCAGCCCATTCTGGCGGCAGCCAATGGCGTGATTGAACTGGCGCGCGAGCGTTTCACCAAGAACCTGTGGACCGAGCGGGAATCGCTTGAGCGACCCAAACTCGTGACCGTCAAGGACGAGACCGAACAGGCCAATTTCATTGTCGAGCAAGTTCTGGCCAATCGTGAGACTGGCATGACGCTGAAACAGCAGGCTGTCTTGTTTCGCACATCCAGCCACAGTGGAACGCTTGAAGTCGAACTCACCCGTCGCAATGTTCCCTTCGTCAAATTCGGCGGTTTGAAGTTTCTCGACAGCGCCCATGTGAAGGACATGCTGGCCGTGCTGCGTTTCGCCCAGAACCCGCGAGACCGAGTTGCGGGTTTTCGTCTTCTGCAAATGTTGCCCGGTATCGGCCCCAAGAAGGCCGGTGTCATTCTCGACACGATATCGTCCGACCCCGAACCGCTCTTGACGCTTGCTGAAATTCCACCACCACCGAAGACAGGCGAAGACTGGACATTATTCGTCCAGTTGCTGGGAGGCCTTCGCAAAACGCAGGAAGGCTGGCCATCGGATATCGCGCGAGCTCGCCTGTGGTACGAACCCCATCTCGATCGCATCCATGAGGATGCCGATACTCGCAAGGCCGACCTCCTGCAACTCGAGCAGATTGCCAGCGGCTATCCTTCGCGCGAACGTTTCCTGACCGAACTGACGCTCGACCCACCGGACGCCACAAGCGATCAGGCGGGCGTACCGCTGCTCGATGAAGACTATCTCATCCTATCGACCATCCATTCGGCCAAGGGGCAGGAATGGCGTTCCGTGTTTATGCTGAATGTTGTCGATGGTTGCATACCATCGGACCTGGGGACAGGGACGACGCACGAGCTCGAGGAGGAACGGCGTCTGCTCTATGTCGGCATGACGCGGGCCAAGGACAGCCTGTCGCTCATCACCCCGCAGCGGTTTTTCACGCATGGGCAGAACTCGCAGGGTGACCGGCACGTTTATGCATCACGTTCGCGGTTCATCCCGGCGACGCTGCTGCAGTATTTCGAACCGATGGCTTGGCCGAAGGTCTCGGCCGCAGCATCTGAACGCAGTGCCCAGCAGATCCGCATCGATGTCGGCGCACGCATGCGCGGCATGTGGAAATAGGAGTGAGCGATGTGCAATCTCTACAACGTAACCACAACCCGTGACGCCGTCTTGCAGTTCACCAAGGCATTTCGTGATCTGGCAGGGTGGAACGAGGCAAGCTTCGACGTCTATCCCGGCTACCAGGCTCCCATCGTTCGCGTCGCCGAGGATGGAGCAAGAGAGATCGTCCGCGCGACATGGGGCATGCCCTCGCCTCCGGCCTATGTGAAGAACTACGATCCCGGCGTCACCAATATCCGCAATGTCGCGTCGCCGCACTGGCGTCGGTGGCTCGGACCGACCAGTCGCTGCGTCGTTCCCTTCACGTGCTTTGCGGAACCGGATCCTGCAAGCAAGGTCGGCGGCGGACGCGTGCCGAATGCCTGGTTTGCCAAGGATGAGACCAAACCCCTAATGTTCTTCGCAGGCTTTTGGACGCCTTGGAAAGGCATTCGCAAAGTCAGAGACGGAGAGCAGGAGTACGAGCTGTTCGGCTTCCTGACGACGTCGCCAAACGAGATCGTTTCACCCATCCACAAAAAAGCGATGCCTGCAATCCTGACGACGCCGGAAGAAGTCGATACGTGGCTGACAGCACCTTGGGACGAGGCGCGTCACCTTCAAAGGCCCCTCCCCGGCAACATGCTTGTCATCGTTCCTCCGGAAACAAAGCCCGACCTGCCGGAAGAAGGGCTGTTGTTGTGAAAAGATCGTATTGCATCTACCCGGCTCGTGAGCGAGTCGACTTCTCCGGGAAGCACAAGGTCAATCGGTAAGGCCCTGACATGCACCCCGTTCGCAAGATCATTCACGTGGATATGGATGCGTTCTACGCCTCCGTCGAACAACGTGACAATCCAGAGCTGCGTGGCAAGCCGCTGGCGGTCGGGGGATCTGCTGCCCGCGGTGTTGTGGCGGCCGCGAGTTACGAGGCAAGAGCCTTCGGCGTCTATTCAGCCATGCCATCGATTACTGCCAAGCGAAAATGCCCTGATCTGATTTTCGTGCCTCCTCGATTCGAGGTCTACCGTCAGGTCTCACAGCAAATCCGCGAAATTTTTGCGGAGTACACACCCGTCATCGAACCGCTGTCACTCGATGAGGCTTATCTCGACGTTACCGAGAACCTGAAAGGCATGGAGATCGCTACCGAAATAGCACTGGAAATCCGCGCCAAGATCAAGGCGGTGACCGGGCTCAATGCTTCTGCTGGAATCTCGTACAATAAGTTTCTGGCGAAAATGGCGAGCGACCTGAACAAGCCCAACGGCCAGGCCGTGATCACGCCGAAGAATGGCCCAGGCTTTGTCGAGGCCCTGCCCGTGAAGAAATTCCACGGGGTTGGCCCCGCCACGGCAGAGCGGATGAAACGACATGGCATCGAAACGGGTTTGGATCTGAAATCAAAACCACTCACATTCCTGCAACAACATTTCGGAAAGTCAGGTCCATACTTCTACGGTATCGCCCGAGGCATTGATGAGCGGCAGGTCAAAGCCAACCGCGTCCGAAAATCCGTCGGCGCCGAAGATACGTTTGTCGAGGACATCGACGCGCTCGATCTTGCTCAAGCCGAACTGCGCCCTTTGGCCGAAAAGGTCTGGCGGTACTGCGAAGCGCACGACATCACCGGAAAGACCGTGACCGTCAAAATCAAATATTCGGATTTTACCCAGGCAACACGAAGCAAAACGCTGGGCTTAGGTCTTTTGAGCGTTTCGACAATTCTCAACATCGCCGACGGGTTGCTAGCCTCGGTCTTCCCATTTAAACGCCCGGTACGCCTTTTGGGCGTGACACTTTCCTCGCTAAATGCAAACTGCGCAAAAGCACCACAGCTTGATTTAGGCCTTTGAACCAAGCGGAAACGTAACAGACAATTTCTTTGAAGCACAATTAAACAACGTTGGACGGCGATGTTTCTTCAGCCCTGGACAAGAGTGTCGCACTCTGAATGTCTAGAATTGTAATCCGATGTTTTGTCTTGAATACGGTCCGTCTGCTCAGGCTCGAAAGCGGTCGTAGGCCGTCAGGCGTCTAATGGGTGGGTCTGCATCGGCGTAACGGTAGATTTCATACTTTAGATACCGCAGCTCCTCATCAACGGCCTCCTCGCCGATCTCGATCCACCAGGCTTTAGGGCGACCATCACTTCCGTCAGACCAGCGATAGCCTCGAGCTTTTAGGTACTCCTTCATATCAAACGGACTGTTTTCGGCGAATATACGAACACACGATTTCTGGCTCGCTTCATAGAGTTCGGCAAAGGCCGTCGACGAATGCCCATCGACATGCCGAGCTAGAATTTCCAGAAGCGCAAAACAATCGTCGATAGCGCGGTGACCGTCATGGAAATAGCCTGCTTGCGCGATTAGGTAGCCTAGTTTGGTGCCTTCAAATCCGCGCGATGCCCAATTAACCTCGGAGTTTGAGCATGCCCAGGCTTTCTCTGAGAACAGGTGAGAAAGTGCCTCGCAAAACGGTCTATCAAATCCGGCGTTGTGGGCGATCAACACATCAGCCGGTTCGATCATCGCACGCAATGTATCCATGTCGATGGATTGTCCGGCGACCATCTCATCGGTGATACCAGTTAGTTTAATGATTTCCTCAGGAATCGGCATAGAGGGTTGCCGAAGTCCGCCATAGACCCCAGTGACATCACCGATGCAACCTGAGGAATCGAAGGTGAAGGCTATTACGCCAATCTCGATAATTTCATTCTTGTGAGCATTTAGTCCCGTGGTCTCAGTATCGAGAATGATGCCCTTAAGCAGGAATTCAGGCCGCGGGCTCGACACCACGGCGCGGTGCGTCAGTTTCTCGAGGATGCGATAGCGGCCTGTTTCCGAAAGGTGGCGAACCATATCGGCTTCGTCGAGTTGAGCGACAGATGGCTTGGCCTTGGACGTCTTGAGGGTTGGTGACATCGTCACTGGGTCGCGAGACACCTGTTCGGAAAACATGTCAAACTGCTCTGCCATCGTCACTGTCATCATCCTGCCGCAGCTTGGCACCTTGAAACATGAGCGGAGCGGCAAATCAACCATGTTTGCGCACGACGGCACCCACTCAGCCTTGGGAAGTGCCTTATCGCCGTCGTTCCAGTCGTAATCGCTCAATTTCGAGTGAGTGTTCCCCATAGGTGTAAGACCTAACCAGACGTAAGATCTTACGCCGGACTTAAACATTCCGGGATAGGGAACCGTCGTGATCAACAACGACGCACCAAACGGTCAGAGCCTCTGGGGTTCGCGCTGCCCCACTGCGCAAATCAATCAATCTTGGTCTGACGGGTTCAGCGGCAAATGGACCGGGTTTTCTGAAGCCTTGAAGTTCGTCATCAGCCGCAATGTCGCGAAGGTGGCAACCGACAGCACTATCGCCGTGTCATACGATCCCAACCCAACAGCAGCGCCTATAGCACCTGTGGCCCATATGCTTGCAGCCGTAGCCGTACCGCGTGTTCCCATTTTTCCGACAAGGATTGCTCCGCCGCCGATAAAGCCTACACCATTGATCAAGCCCTCAAGCACACGGGCAGTGGCCTCGGCATTGCCCGCGGTGATTGTTTCTGCAGCTTGTATGAACCCGCACGATGCGATCGCGACCAACGGAAACGTTCGCAGGCCTGCACTACGCTCATTTTGTTCACGGTCCCATCCAATGGGTAGCGCAAGAAGATATGCCACAAGGAGCGCGACAAGATGTGGTAAGATGTTGAGTTCAATGCCAATCGACACGAGCCATTCGTTCAAATGATATCCTCCCCACCTCACGTTGCCTAGCATTTTAGATTTTGAGCATGTTCAACTCAACCCTCGGCAACAGGTTCCAAAATGCCGAAGCACGAGATTAGATAGCCCAAATGGGAATTGAACAATTCTGCACTTGGTCCTATCCATGGCCACTGTAGAATGGGATATTCACCCGGCCTAGCGATCCCTGGTCAACATCATCCGCCAGAAGAACGGCCTGAACACATTGTTCGATGAGCATAGCCCAACGACGCACCCCTTAACATCTGTACGTCTGTCATGGCGTGCACCCGAAAAAGAAATCTGCAGCAGCGATTTTCGGGACCTGCTCAAGGCGTGCCACAAGATTCTCAATGTACGCCAGATTCGCTTTGCCGTCATACCCCTCGTGTGGGAAGGCGGTACAGGGCCGCATCTAGAGTCACATAGACGCGGAGCACGACTCAAAGGAACCCTCGAACAACGGCTGCATGGTGACTACGAGTGTACGTTTAGACGAAGCTGCAAGGCTCGTCGTTTGGCGCCTTCCAACAAGTCCTCTGCCATCTCGTGCCTTCAAAGCCCTGGCCGCCGAATACATCAAATCCCTAAAATCGGTCAGCGCAATGCCATCGGCGCGCATGACTGCAAGGATCAGCGGATCGCCGAAAATTTCAGTAAGGGTCATTTCGTCCGTCGTGTGGTTCATCGCGGTCTCCTTTCGACAGCGCCCTAAGCTCTCAAGTCGGCCTATTACTTGACAGGCTCACACTTGGGGTGTTACCGGTAAGTAACATTTGCATAATTACCGACCGGTAACACCTATGTCAACGCCGCCTCAGGATAAAAATTGAAACTCATGAAGCCCGAAAAATCTGAACACTCCTCCGAGCAGAAAATCGCGCCGCGTGACCGGATCGTATCAACGGCCTGTCAACTGTTTCGTGAACATGGGATCCGTGGCATAGGGGTTGATGCAATCGCTGAAGCCGCCTCGACCAACAAGATGACGTTATATCGACATTTCGGCTCTAAGGACGATCTTGTATGCGAAGCGCTGAAACATAGCTCTCGAAGGCTTGAGAAAGTCTGGGAAGATCTTGAAACAGAGAACCCGGGCGATCCGAGGGCTCAGCTTAGGGCCTGGGTGAAAATGCGCGCGCAATGTCTTTCAAGCGAGCCTTATGGATGTGATCTTGCCAATGCTGCGGTGGAGTTGAAGGAGCAAGGACATCCGGCGCATGCCATAATTGAAACATTGAAAGCGGAACAGCATTCCCGGCTCTCCGATCTCTGTCGTTCGACAGGTGTCAGCGATCCAGACCTTTTGGCTGATACGCTATCGATGCTGTTGGAGGGAGCGCGCGTCAGCAAACTTGCCGCCGGCAAAGAAGGTCCGTCGATGCGGTTTACGCGTGCTTGTGAAGCGGCGATGGTCTCGTTTGGTCTACGTGCGCCGGTTGCCCCCGAAATCCTGTGGAACACGGAGGAAGTGATACCTAGAGGACGATAGTAAAATATTTATCGACCAACCCAAATAGCTGTCAACTACGACCTCGCTCCTGCTTTATGCTTTATTATCGGACTTTCGCGTTGAAGGCTTTAAATGGAATCCAACATCTATTCATCGAGATAATGATTTAGGTGGAGTTTGTTAGCCAGGCAGCAATTTTCTCGTCAACGAAAGTAAGTGCGGGGTTTGCCGACGTTTTTCGCGATTATGATTGGTTTCGCGAGAATCTAATGTTCGACGAGCGGAGCGACCATTTTTGCCAATCTCTCCACAGCCAGAGTATGCCGCAGCAGACGCGGAAAGTGATGATCTGAAGACGAAGGCTTGCCACACCTATGTCAGGTCGTGCAGGTCCTTGCCGCGCGGCGGTCCGATATAAAATTCGGAAAACTTGACCTCAAGCCCCTCGCGCTCCGGCGTGCAGCACATGGGACCAACTTGGTAAGATCGGGCGACCGGAAACGGACAAAGGCGTAGAAGTGGCCAACGTATGCCGTCAGCGGAAAACTGTAGTCGAAGCACGCCACCAGCAACCGTGACCCGCAGATAGAAATCCGAGGGATCGCCGTCGTACGGGGAGGTCGACCAGTCGGAATGATCGACCGTCACCACACTGCCGATGCAGGCCGCCCCATCCGACAGCTCGATGCCGGACTTTATCCAACGGGTCTCGTCGATCCGGACCATGATCCCTGCTTGGTCATAGAGAGCTTCGTAACGAGCTTGAACCCGCACCGATGCGGTAAAATCGCCCTTCCATTCCGCGCCGAAGAAATGTCCGCTGTCTCGGATGAAACCATAATGGGTCTTGCGCCAGAAATCAGTACCTTTGTCGGTGCTCACGTTCAGCATATTGTCGCGGAGCGACCAGTTCAGGGGCTCATTGTACCAGAGGCAGGTGTCAAACATGGATTTTCCTTAATCAGTACAGCGTACGTTCATTGGCGACACGTGCATGGGTGACAATACCCCGTTTTAAGCGGTTTTCTGCCTTGAGTGGATTTGGACCATCACCACCTCCCTTTGAAACGAGACTTGATCACGGCTTTATTCGGATACTAGAAGAGCTTAGAAATCCCAATCCTCATCCTCTGTCGCAACCGCCTTACCAATGACATAGGACGACCCAGAGCCGGAGAAGAAGTCATGATTTTCGTCAGCATTCGGCGAGAGCGCTGACAAAATAGCCGGATTGACTTTGCAGGCTTCTGCCGGAAAGAGCGCTTCGTAACCGAGGTTCATCAGCGCCTTGTTGGCGTTGTAATGCAGGAACTTCTTGACGTCTTCCGTCAGGCCGACGCCGTCGTAGAGCGCTTCGGTGTATTTTGCCTCATTGTCGTAGAGTTCAAGCAAAAGATCGAAAGCGAAGTCCTTGATGTCCTGACGCTTCTGTTCAGGAAGACGGTCCACCGCGCGCTGGAACTTGTAGCCGATGTAATAGCCATGCACGGCTTCGTCGCGGATAATGAGGCGGATCATGTCGGCGGTGTTGGTGAGCTTGGCGCGGCTCGACCAGTACATCGGAAGATAAAAGCCGGAATAGAACAGGAAGCTTTCCAGAAATACGGAGGCGACCTTCTTCTTCAGCGGATCGCCGCTGTCGTATTCGCGCATAATCAGCGCCGATTTCCGTTGTAGGAACTCGTTCTCTTCCAACCAGCGATAGGCATCATCAACATCCGGTGTCGAGCACAGGGTGGAAAAGATGGAGGAGTAGGAACGCGCGTGGACCGCCTCCATGAAGGAGATGTTGGATAGCACCGCCTCTTCGTGCGGCGTCGCGGCGTCTGCCATCAGCTTGACCGATCCGACGCCGTTCTGGATCGTGTCGAGCAGGGTCAGGCCAGTGAAGACGCGGATGGTGAGTTGCTGCTCTTCTTGCTTCAGCGTTCCCCAAGATGGGATGTCGTTGGAGAGCGGCACCTTTTCCGGCAGCCAGAAATTACCGGTCAGGCGATTCCAGACTTCGAGGTCCTTGTCGTCTTCGATACGGTTCCAGTTGATGGCACGGGTGCGACTGACGGGCTTGACGGCGATGTTCATGTGTTGATCTTTCGAAGCGTTCTTGTTCACAGCGCGCATGACACGCAACCCTGCACTTCCGTGCCTTCCAGTGCCATCTGTCGAAGACGGATGTAATAAATGGTCTTGATGCCCTTCTTCCACGCGTAGATTTGCGCCTTGTTGATATCGCGCGTCGTCGCGGTGTCACGGAAGAACAGCGTCAGCGAAAGACCTTGGTCTACATGCTGGGTCGCCGCCGCATAGGTATCGATGATCTTTTCCGGGCCGATCTCGTACGCATCCTGGTAAAATTCGAGGTTATCGTCGGTCATGAAGGCGGCGGGGTAATAGACGCGGCCGATCTTACCCTCTTTGCGTATTTCAATCTTCGAGACGATCGGGTGGATCGAAGAGGTCGAATGGTTGATGTAGGAGATCGATCCTGTCGGCGGCACGGCCTGGAGGTTCTGATTATAGAGGCCTGAGGTCATAACCGCTTGTTTCAACGCAAGCCAATCCTCCTGCGTTGGGATCGAGATGCCTGCCGTCACAAATAGCTCGCGAACACGCTCTGTCGCTGGCAGCCATTCGCGTTCGGTGTATTTGTCGAAATACTCACCGGACGCATATTTCGAGTTCTCGAAGCCTTTGAAGCTGACGCCGCGCTCGGTCGCGATACGGTTCGAGGCGCGAATGGCGTGATAGGTGACCGTGTAGAAATAGATGTTGGTGAAATCGATGCCTTCGTCCGAACCGTAGAAGATGCGCTCGCGGGCGAGATAGCCATGCAAATTCATCTGTCCGAGACCGATGGCGTGGCTGTCGTCATTGCCTTTCTCCACCGACGGCACGGAGGCAATATGGCTCATGTCAGACACCGCCGTGAGCGACCGGATCGACGTCTCGATTGTTTTTCCGAAATCGGCGCTGTCCATGGCAGCAGCGATGTTCAATGAGCCGAGATTGCAGGAAATATCCTTGCCCATCACCTTATAGGAGAGGTCGTCATTATATTCGCTGGCGTCGCTGACCTGCAGAATTTCCGAGCAGAGATTGCTGATGGAAATGCGTCCTGCAATCGGGTTTGCCCGGTTCACCGTGTCTTCGAACATGATGTAGGGATAGCCGCTCTCGAACTGTATCTCGGCAATCACCTGGAAGAAGTCACGGGCCTTTATCTTCTTTTTCTTGATCCTCGCATCCGCGACCATCTCCCGGTATTTTTCCGTCACGGATATCTCGGTGAAGGGAATGCCATAGACGCGCTCGATATCGTATGGCGAAAACAGGTACATGTCCTCGTTGTTCTTCGCCAGTTCGAAGGTGATGTCAGGCACCACGACGCCGAGTGACAGGGTCTTGATCCTGATCTTCTCGTCAGCATTCTCGCGCTTGGTGTCGAGAAAACGCATGATGTCGGGGTGATGGGCGTTAAGATAGACGGCACCTGCGCCTTGGCGCGCACCAAGCTGGTTGGCGTAGGAAAAGCTGTCCTCAAGCAGCTTCATCACAGGAATGATGCCCGATGACTGGTTCTCGATCTGCTTGATCGGGGCGCCAGCCTCGCGAATGTTCGTCAGTGACAAGGCAACGCCGCCGCCACGCTTGGAAAGCTGCAGCGTTGAATTGATGCCGCGTGCGATGGATTCCATATTGTCTTCCATGCGCAGCAGAAAGCAGGAAACAAGTTCGCCACGTTGTTTTTTTCCTGCATTGAGGAATGTAGGCGTCGCGGGCTGGAAGCGGCCGGCGATGATCTCATCGACCATGTCTCTGGCAAGTTCTTCGTTGCCTTGCGCCAGCGCCAGCGCCACCATGCAGATGCGGTCTTCGTAGCGTTCGAGATACCGTTTCCCGTCAAAGGTCTTCAATGTGTAGCTGGTATAATATTTAAACGCGCCAAGAAATGTTGGGAAACGGAATTTCTTGGAAAACGCATGATCGAATAGATCACGCACGAAATTGAACGAATATTGGTCCAGAACCTCACGTTCGTAATAACCCTCAGTCACGAGATAATCGAGCTTTTCCCGCAGGTTATGGAAGAACACCGTGTTTTGGTTGACGTGCTGAAGGAAGTACTGCTTGGCCGCCAGCCGGTCCTTGTCAAGCTGGATTTTGCCATGCTCGTCGTACAGATTCAGCATTGCGTTGAGAGCATGGAAGTCCAGTTCGGATTCCGATGTTTTCAAAGGCTTTTCAATTGTGGTCGCGTCCAAAATCGTTCCAATCCGTGTTTGACGTTCGCGACGTCTTCATCCGTGCCTAGAAGCTCGAACCTGTAGAGGTACGGCACCTGACATTTCTGGGAGATGACATCGCCGGCGATCCCGTAGGTCGCCCCGAAATTGCTGTTGCCCGCGGCAATCACGCCACGAATGTTTTTCCGGTTGTCCGCATCGTTGAGGAAGCGGATTACCTGTTTTGGAACGGCCCCTTTTCCACCTTCGCCGCTGTAGGTGGGAAGGATCAGAACGTAGGGCGCTTCGACCTGAATGCTCTCGGAAAGACTGAGGGGAATGCGCCGCGCACTTATCCCCAGTCGTCCGACAAAACGATGGGTGTTTTCCGACCGGCTGGAGAAATAGACGATCTGACCCATTGCTCTGGCTCAGGCCGCAAGCGTGCTGATCATATCCGGGCGAAAGCCCGCCCAATGGGTCTCGCCAGCGACGACGACGGGAACCTGTCGGTACCCAAGCCCTTGAACCAGGTCGTAGGCGCTGGTGTCTTCGGAGACATCAACGATGGTGTAGTCGATGCCCTGTCGGTCAAGAGCGCGGGTAGTTGCTGTGCACTGTACGCAGGCAGGCTTGCTGTAGACGGTAACGGTCATGATGATCCTCGTGAAATTTGTATAGGCGTGCGATATCAATAAGGCGTTGGAAACGCCCATGCGGAAGTTCAGGGATGGATGGCAGCCGAAAGCGACTACGGGCGTTACGGCCCGCTATTCACGCGGATACTGACTAGAATGATGCGACATTGACTTCACCCCGAAGTGGTTGATGCGGAGCTCAGGGGAAGCGGCACGCGCAGGATCATCCCGCACATGACTCGCGACCTTCGGACACCCCGCCCGTGGACGTATTCGTTTGAGGCAGGTCTCCTGGCTCACGGGTCGTCACATCCATCTCGCCTTCCCGAAACCTTCCGGCGCCAGTGGCTATTGAGAGGATGCTCGCCGCTTACAGTTGCGGGGGCAGCTCCGGCATTGCTCCGTCCAGAAAGGACATCACGCACCGTATTCCCGTCTTAGCTCCCGACGCGAATCGGAAGAACCTCGAACACTAGATATAGTATATGAGGAGATAGTCGCGTCAACTCTTAGGAGGGTGGCGGTTAGAAAATTACGTCCTCATCCACACCAGCCTGTGGATAACAGTCTCATCAGACAGCTTGAAAGTTCAGCTTTTAATGGCCGCATACAAGCCGTATATCAAGCCTCGATTTTGCGTTTCGTCAACGTTCGGAGCGCAACGGCTTGTCGAAATCGACGCTCGTCTCGGTTCCACGGTTGGACGGATAGGAGAATTGGCCGAATGCGCCATAGCCCTGGCTTTTCCAGAACCCGAGTGTTTCCGGTGTCTGAGCATCGGCATGGAGATAGGACGAGGTGTACTTAAACTCGGATGCCCGGCTCTCCAGGGCCGCCACAATCTTTGTGCCAAGCCCTTTACGACGGACGCTAGAATCAAGGTACACGCGGACAATCTGACATACCTTTTCGCCGTCGCTATAGCGATGTCGTAGGCGCTCCTTCGTGGAAGGTTTGTTCTCGATCGCGTAGAGACCTCCGGCCGCAATGATGTGTCCATCTCCGTCCCGGACAACGAGAAAACTGCCTTGCCTTTCGCGGGAGAACCAGTTGTCCGGCTGCGCCGACAACAGCGAATCTAGGTCAGAATGCCAGGCGGGAGTGTAGTCGATCCCGTAGACGTTCTTGATCATCCGCAGGCAGAAGGTCCTCGCTTCAGCTCGGACGGCGGACTGTGCTTCATCATTCAGCCATTCCAGGGAGAGGTCATTGATGAGCATCAAGCCGCTAACTTTCTGCGGATAATTTCCGCCCCTGCACCGAGTGCGCGCAGCTTCGCTGTCGCCACATGACGCGGAAGCGGTGCCATGCCGCAATTGGTGCATGGATAGAGACAATTGGTCACCCGGTGGAGATGATGACAATCAGCTTGCAAGATTTGCGGGACTGACTATCGCAATCGGTTGATCGTGCGGATCAACCTAAGAACAACGATCAATCCTTTCGACATCCAAGAGACCAGCAAATCATGTGATTTGCTCCCTCGTCCGTTGACTGATGCTATCCTCGCTAAGCGCTGCAAAAAACGAAAATCGTTCCTTCAAGCCTCAGGAACATTGTTGACGCTAAACAGTTGAGAGGCCTGCCAATCCAGCTCGAATATCAACAAAGGAACGCAAGCAGCACAAATGAACGAGAAACGGGATATCTGGGTCAGCGCTCGCGCATATGCACTCTGGGAAGAAAACGGGCGAATAAACGGAAGCGATCATGAACACTGGCTGCAAGCTGTCCGAGAATACGAGCTTATGATGCAAACCCGGGCATCACCTGATGGCTTGGAAATAATGGCCAGCCGAAAGGGCAAAGAAACAAGTTAGTCGTTCGCCAAAGCAACAATGGTCGATAGTATCGAAAATCAGCATGAGAGGCTGCCTGCTGTCCCCTCATAATAGCAACATCGTGACGAAGGAAACCTTCATTGGATACTGCTCTTTTGGTCGGATACCTCGCCTCAATGTGTTCTGTGTCAAGCTTCGTTCCACAGGTCTACAAGGTTGTCAGGACCGACGATACGAAGGCAATCTCAACAGGAATGTACTGTCTCACGGTTACAGGATTTGCGCTCTGGACCGCATTCGGGGTGATGCGCACCGAATGGCCTATCATCCTGACAAATTCCGCTTGTTTCTTTTTATCCCTGGTCATTCTCGTAAAGAAGCTAAGATCGTAGGCGCTCTCGAGCAGGTGTCCACAACAATCTGTCCGAGTTGGATAAAGGTGAGAGGCTGAATGGGTCGAGCGGGAGCGCGTTACGCGTCTTCAGCAATCACACCTCTGGACACTGAATTCAACGGTATCCTGTCCATTAAAGACCTATCCGAGCGCGCAATTTCAAAATAGATTTCGTTTAGGTCGTCACTGTTGATCATTCTGTCCGCGGCCAGTTCTCGCGCAGTCTTCATCGCCTCTACACACGCATTTTTGTCATTCGCAAATTCGGCACCGTGCTCGTCGATCATCTCGCCGTCTTCATCGTAGACCCGGAAAAAATATATTGGCATGGCGTTACCGTTCGAGTGGGGGAGCGATTATTTTCCCGGTCCGTCAGTTTGAATATGGTGGGCTTCGAGAAGCACGATCATCTCGTCTGCCTCGTCCTCTGTCAGCGCATCAATAGGAAGCTCATCGACTGTAGCCGGACTGCCGTGACAAAGTCGATGACGGTCCAAAATTCATCATGGAGGTTTTTTCGTTTTTCGAACCGGCTCATGATGTAATTTCAGCAAAATGACTTTGTGGGTCAATATGACTTCTTGCGACCGATAACTTCCAGTCCAGCAGATTACATTGCGGCTTCTGCAACGGGTGCCGCACCGTGGCGGCCTTTGGCGAGACGGTCAAAGACCCTGATGAGGCACTTTAACCCCACCCAACGACCCTAAAGTTCTACGTTTCCGTGCCTCTCTTGCGAATTGGCTCAACTATAGGCGCGCTTCATGTGAAATCTGAAGATCGCGCCAGAGCCAGGCGCCTCCTTGATCGCCGTCTCAACGAACGCCGACAGACCATCAATGTTACGCCGGATGCCGGCCACTTCTCAGGACAGATAGACCCTTACATTTCCCTTTAGGACCGATGATGCTGCCTCCACGCGAAGCAACCAGCGACGATGCACCTCGGCATTCATGTCCCCTGCGACTTAGCAAGCGGTAGAAGAGTCGGTCCTGCTTGGTGGTAAGGCAGACATCTGCAGAAGCACCGTAACGTCCGCACGCGCCATTGGGCGCGACATCAGAAACCCTTGGATGTTATCGCAGCCCAACGATTTCAGCGCATCTCTCTGCTGGTTGGTTTCGACCCCTTCGGCGGTTGTTTGTAGCCCGTTGGCACGCGCCATCTTGATGATCGCTTCGACAATCGCGCTGTTCCGGCCCTCGCCCATACCAGTGATAAACGACTTGTCGATCTTGAGCCTGTCGACAGTCACGTTTTGAACCCTTGAGAACGAAGAGTACCCGGTGCCAAAATCGTCGATTGCAAATCTTACCCCTGCCGCTCTCAGCATCGCGATGTTTCGCTCGGTCTCTTCCTCACTATTAATGGCCAAGCTTTCTGTTATCTCGATTTCCAATCGAGCCGGCTCGATCCCCCATTTGGCCAGGGTAGAAAGAACCCGCAGTGGGTAGCCAGCAGAAGCGAGTTCGGAGGCGGATGCATTCACGGCGACACTGATGGGAGGCAACCCGGCGATCAGGCTGCACGCGTCCTCCAAGACATGAGCGCCAATCTTGTTGATCACGCCAATCTCCTCTGCAAGCGGGATAAACATATCCGGAGCGATAGAGCCTAGCTCTGGATGTTTCCACCGCGCCAGCGCCTCGACCGAGCAAGGTTGCGAGCTGTCAGCACAGTAGACCGGCTGGTAAACAACCTCAATCTGCGTCCCCGTTGACAATGCCTCGCGAAGATCATGCTCCAGTTTTCGGCGGGTGCGGAGAAGTTCGTCCATATGATCGCCAAATAATGCATATGTATTCCGTCCCGCAGCTTTTGCGTGATAGAGCGCGATATCCGCCTTCCTCGTCAGCTCGACAGGATCCACGTTTACACCTGTTGCGATCGCCGCACCGACGCTCGCACCAATGGAGCCATATACTCCGTCGATCTCAAAAGGCTCGCGCAGGCACGCGACGATTTTGTCTGCGACGGCGACGACCTCGTCGGCGTTCGTCCTCTCGAGCAAGACGGTGAATTCGTCGCCTCCGATCCGTCCGATCAGAGCGTCCGGGAGAATTTCCCTCATTCGCGCAGCAACGAGAGAAATCAGCCTGTCACCGGTTGGATGTCCGTATGTGTCGTTGACCGCTTTGAACCGGTCGAGGTCAATGAAGAGCACGCTGAATACGTCCTCAGGCAATGCTTTCCTCAGGCGCCCCGCGAGCTCATTATTAAAATAACCCCTGTTCGCGAGGCCCGTCAAAGTGTCGCGAAGCGCCAAATGTTGAAGTTCCCGGCGATTGGAATTGAGTTTAACCGAGCGTCGCCAGATTCCATGCCCGGCCAGGCTGGCGGCGATGAATATGCCAATGACGGAAAGTCCGATAACCGGGAGGGTTGCCTGCAAAACGCTCCTGCCCGGTTCAAATGGATGCCAGTTAAAGTACCCTATCACCTTTCCAGACTTCGAGGTGAGGGCGATATGGGAGTGGCGCTTGTCGCGTGGCATCTCCGTTGTGAACTGCATCTCGGCGAACTGGTATTCGCTACCTATTTCAGACGGGAAGTCTCGATCCAAAAACCGTACCGCGACATGCTGGTTCTCTTCGCCCGCCTGCTGCTCGATCTCGCCTGTGTCAGACAGAATAGGTTTGACACTGACCACAGCAGGTCGTTCCCCTACATAGGTCAGATCACTCTCGCCGATTGACAGTACCGTGTCCGAAACACCCTCATGGTCTCCTGCAGCCATCCTTTCACGCAGCCGTTTCGCCATCGGACTGTAAGCCAAGCGAAGGTCTTCCTGTGACACCTCGCTGGCTGATTTTGAAATATATTGGTAGATGGGCAGCCCATTGGCAGAAAGCACGACGGCGGCATCATGGCTGAAGTAGGTGTCCATCCACTGCCCAAGGTTCACGTTAAGCCAATCCTGATCACGGTCCTTAGTTCTGATGACGGCGTCGTCCCACACGGTGGCACTCTCTTGATCGTGAGCGACCGAAGATCGGATTTTTGAAACGATGAGGGTGGCCAAACCCTTCTGCCGTTCCACGGCGACCTCGTCAATTTCGGCGGCAGACCAGTAAAGGGTGCCGAGTAACATCGCTCCAACCAAAGCGGACACGCTTGCCGGAAGGCCCCATTTCGCGAACCATTGTGACTGCCTAATCATGCGCCATCTGCCTTTTCGTTGGACAAACCCTACAGCATCTGGGTTAAGCCTGAGGGAATGGACAGAGTTAACGATCCTCTTTTCCTTCGCTCCAAATTACCAGGTTCCCTAGCGCGCTATGAGCATCGTAATCGAGGTGCTGTCCACCTTTGTAGTTGAGGCTCAATGCGGCTCGAAACATCATTAATCCCATGCGGATAGCGTCCAACGGGAAGATGAGTACAGGCGCCTTGCGCTATGATCTGCCAAATCCGAACCGATCCACTGGAATAGCAACCGGCTTGAACTGAATCGACCCGAGGTCCGGCTCCAAGGGATTGATCATTTGTGCGACGACCTGATATCCGATCGACAGGTCAGCAATTCCTGCATTGTCGGCCTGTGCCAACCTGAACTTCTAAATAGTTTGCAGTCCCGCCCCGGTCTGGGGGGCAATTTGAGAGGTAGGAAATGCCTGAGCTCATCTCAAAAGAAGATGCACGTCTGTGTGCCAGTATCGTCAAGGAGGTCGCCCGTGCGCAAGGTCTCGTTCGAGAGCCGTCCGCGATTGGGAGGCTAACGGTATCAGTGGCCAGGCTCTACAATAAAGGCCTGCGAGATCGCGACCAGCTTCTTGCTGCGGCATTGCTTCTACCAAAGTGATGACAAGTTAAATGAGGAAACCCATCGATGGTATTCTCAATCCTTGGCATGTGACGTAGGACTGCCGGGGCTTACAGTATCAGGCTGTTAACGCGGATCACATATTCTTTAGAGTGTCCGCTGCTCGCAGCAGCTACGGAAGCCGCGCTGGACGGTTATCCGTCAGTCCGAGAAAGACCTATGTTCAGTGTTGTCTATCTTATAGTTGTGACTTTCGCTTTGATCGTAGCGGTGGCTTCGGGTGCCGTGATCAGTCTCCTGCTGACCCTTGCAGCCTCCGTGGTGGGAGCCATATTTGCTGCGTGTCTGCAATGGCCAGAGCCGATGATTTGGTTAGCGCAGCTGGCCGCCCCCGTCCTTCTGCTGATTGGGTTGACGGCGGCGCGGCTCTTCGACCGGCTAGGCAAAGAAGCCAACTTTCGCCACCGCCGACGGCCAGCGGAAGATTTTTGGCCAGACGCGTAATCAATTTGAGCAAGAGACGTAATAGCCTGCTCTTGAACAGATTCGAACTCTCGGCATTTCTTTGTTTTTGAAATCTCGAGGTTATTCAACTCCTTGGCTCTCTAAACCGAGATGATGGACTACTGTGTGAGCTAAAACCGCAGACATTTGCCGGTAGGTGACGAGTGTTGCGTGAAGGCAAATATGCCGTCGATGTAACAGGGAACGGGCTCCGAATTCACCTTTGTCTTCAGTCGTATTCTCGGGTGCCCCGCGTCACGCGTTCTCGCCTTCCTACGCACTAGCTAGATATATCTCTTCAATGTTTTGAGAGAGATTTCGGTCGAATTCAGCGTCTCGCATGGAAACGCGTAAATTCTCAACCAGAGCCCGCGAGAAGCTTCCGATTACGCCGGTGTTCTCTCTGAGTTTTTCGCAAGCGACCTTTAGACTGTAGCCTCCGGACAAGGCAAAAACTCGAGCAACTTTGGGATGCTCGACAAGTGCTGCGTAGAGATCCGGCTGAGTTGGCAGGGTAAGCTTCAATATGACCTGCGTTCCATGCGCAAGCTCCGAAAGATTCTTCAGGATTTCTTTGACCAATATCGCTTCGGCAATCGCCTTATCCGGGCTATCGACGAGAACCTCAGGCTCGATAATCGGGATCAATCCGTTCTTTAGGATCGTCGAGGCCACCTCAAATTGTTGCCTCACAGCTGCAGAAATCCCTCTTTCGGACGCTGAACGCACGACCGAGCGCATTTTCGTCCCAAGGATTCCTTTTTCAAATGCGCGCTCAAGCAAATTGCCAAGATTTGGCATGGGCTTCATCAACTGAACGCCGTCATGCTCCGCTTCACGACCACTGTCGACCTTCAAAAACGATAGGATCCCTCTATCTTCCCAAAGATATGCCGGGACCGATTTGGCGCCGATGAAGTTCTCCATGGTGTGTTCGAATAAGATGGCGCCAATCACACGCTCGCTCGAAAATCCGGGTGCAGTTATTATCCTCACGCGCATTTCATGGATAAGCTTCAACATTTCCGCGTCGCCCTGATAAGCGGTGTCGGATATACCGTATGAGCGTAAGGCGTTTGGGGTGGACCCTCCGCTTTGATCTAGTGCTGCAATGATTCCCGATGCTGAAGTCAGCCGGGCGGCCATTTCTATGCGGGTTTCCGTATTCATTCGTACTGTCCCTTCTTCAGATCGTACAGAAATTTGAGGAGTAACGCAGCGAGGAGGCACCGTACGTCCTTCCACCAGTGCTCACCCGCCGGGGGCAGATCGCTATCTTACAACTTAAAATTCTTGCGGTGATATGCGTGCCGGAAGCCTACTTTCCTAAGGTTATCAAAGGAAATATTGGGTTCTCCCTCTGCAGGTGCCAATGTCTCAACGGCAAATGTCGACACGCCGTTGCAGAGCCCATGTTCGATACGACTTTTGATGAGCGCCTTTTGAATGCCGCGATTTCGAAACTCCGGAAGTGTGGTGCCGCCGCCTAGCCATGCGTAGGTTCCGGACTGGTACATGGTGGCAGTGCCGACTGGATTGTCACCATCCAAGGCGAAAAAACACGACCAGCCTACCTTTCCGACGATTGCTGACCACAACCTCGTCAGGGTCGATGGAAAGTTGAAGCCTTTGCACACCATCGATCCAAAGAGCACGGCTTCCTCAATATGAACGTGTCGCGTTCGGATCGAGTTGGGCTCCGAAAGGTTCGCTGATGAGCTGTCGTAGACAAGCTTCGCCCAGCCGACACCATATTCAAGCAGACCCTTGGCGAGGATCCAGTCTTTAGTTCGGGCTGGAGCGCGGTCCATATTTACCTGAAGAAACCGGTTTCCGCTCTTCCCATTCATCCACCCATAGGCTTCCTCAAGATCATTCACGGAGTTTAGCCCGAGTACACGGTTCAGACCCATGGCTGGCGCGCTTGGCAGCGATATTGCGCATCCACCGTTGATGGGCAGGCATTCAAAATGCTCTTCGGATTTGAGCGTTGCCGGTGAGACATTGTACAGATCGACGAAGGCTTTGACCTCGATAGCCTCTTCTTCTGTCGGAGACGAACGTTGTGAAAAGTGCGAATTCAAAATGACCATGTGGCTGTCTTCGACTGATGGAAATGGAAATGAGGTCGATCAGAAACCAAGCTCGCTGAGCCCCGGGTGATCATCGGGCCGACGACCGAGGGGCCAGTGAAAGCGACGGTCTTCCACGCGGATTGGCAGGTCGTTGATGCAGGCGTATCGCTTGCGCATCAGGCCACTATCATTGAACTCCCAGTTCTCGTTGCCGAAAGATCGGAACCAATTGCCGCTGTCGTCATGCCACTCATATGCAAACCTGACGGCAATCCTGTCGCCGCCGAACGTCCACAGCTCCTTGATCAGACGGTAGTCGAGCTCCCGGCGCCACTTTCCTGCAAGGAAAGCGATGATAGCCTCCCGGCCACTAACGAACTCGGCGCGGTTACGCCACTGACTATCAGCCGTGTACGCCAACGCAACCTTGCCCGGGTCCCTGCTATTCCAGCCATCTTCGGCAAGCCGCACCTTGTCGGCAGCAGTCTGCGATGTAAAGGGCGGTAGAGGCGGTCTTTGAGCGTTGGTCATTCGGATTTACCTTCTAATCTTGCCCGCAACGCTGCATTTTCAGCTTCGAGCTGTTGCAGCTTCTGACGTAGTGGTGCGACTGCTTGCTCAACTTGCTGTTCGGTGTAGCGGGGGATGATGTGCTGGGGGCAGTTCCAGTCGTATGCTTCGAGCCGAAGCTTGAATATCCGCTCTGCACGGCCCCTATACGTCGGATCGGATACGAGGTCCGTTAGCGATGGATCGGCGTCGAGCGTCAGCCGCTCGACGTGGGCATAGACTTTGAGCCGGGTCCGTCGGACATAGTCCATGAGAAACAGACAGGCGCGGTCGTTGGCTGCGAAATTCCCTGCGCTGATGTATTGGCGGTTTCCGCGATAGTCGGCAAATGCCATTGTTTGGGGATCAACGACCTTGAGGAAACCGGTTTTCCCTCCGCGATGTTGAACATATGGCCAACCCGTCTCTGACACAGATGCGATATAGAAGCTGTCGCGCGTGGCGATGAAAGCGATCTCGTTCTCCGTCAAAGTATCCGATGGCCGATCGTTCTCGCCCAGCCATATCTGGTCCACCCCCATATCCGCCTGCGCGGCTCGGACGCTTGGCGTGACGGCGACTTCCAGAAAGTGGTACGGCATACCTCGTCTCCATACTTGAGTAGGCCCGCATCAGCGAACAATGCGGGCCTTGATCTATCTCAGCTACCTAAATCCCCGGCTACAGCATCAGTCTTGCAAAGCCCAGTCGGCGACTTCCCAGCGCATCTGACCACGATCTGAGACCACACGACCAAGACCTGGGAACGGCATGTGTGTCGCAGCAATCAGGGCGCCTTCCGAGGCAGCTTGTGGGAAGAAGCGATCGCGCATCGCTTTCGCAGCAGCCTGATCCTGTTCGAACAGGAAGAAGACGTCCGTTGCAGCAGGATGGACGACCGGGAAAATCATGTCGGATACCATGATCAGGCTCTTGCCGCCGTCCTCGATTCGGACCCCGATATGGCCAGGCGTATGGCCGGTTAGGTCGATAATCGAGACGCCAGGAACGATTTCACGCTCTCCGTCGATGGCTTGTAGCTTCGGATAAAGACGCACCACCTCTTCCGCCATCTTGAAGCTAGGCTGCAGGAAATCAGGCGCGCCATTGCTCTTGGCCCGGTCAGTCCAGTGCTTGACGTCGCGACGGTCTACATAGACCTCGGCATTCGGATAATTGTTCTTACCGCCGAGAACCAGACCGCCCATATGGTCCTGGTGCATATGCGTCACGATAACCGCATCGATATCGCTCGGCTTCAGACCGAGCGTGGCCAGCGCCTGCGGGAGATGTCCGGTTTCCCCGATAGAACCTGCATCGCCGGCATCGATCAGGATGCGTTGCTTACCGTCTTCAACGAGGTATTGATTAAACAGAAAACGAACCCCGCCGGATCTGCCCGTAAACTGGGCGTTTGCGGCCTTTTCCACTTCGGGGGCCGAGCGTCCCGGGAAGTAGTTGTAGGGCATATCGGCATATCCATCCGTCAGGGCAGTTACCGTGAAACGGCCGATATGTATCTGTGCAAACGGTGTTGTTACGACCGGTGTCCCGGTAGCTTTGGATGTAGCAGCCTGGGCGGTCAAGTCGCCGAGCAGGCTTCCGCCGAAAAGAGTTCCTCCAACGAGACCAAGAGGCAGAGCGCTCGCGAAAGCGCGGCGTGACAGCTGAGGCATGCCATTCTCCTCGGGTTCAGTCAGTGTTTGCGATGTCTGTGAGCGTTTCGGCATAAGAAAGTTGCGCATGGTATTCCCCCAGTCGGTGATTGATGTTGGACAGCAGCTGACGCTCAGCATCAGTTTTGCTGGTTCGGCTTAGCTGCTGTTCTAATGAGCGCTACGACTTCTTTAGGCTGGGACAGCATTACTGCATGGCTGCTGCTGACCTCTACGACCGTGGCTCCTGCGCGCGCGGCCATCGCGGCCTGCGCTTGTGCTGGTATCATTCGATCTTCCCTCGCGAGCAGGTAAAAGGATGGTTTGGCTTTCCATGCCGCAGAGGTGATCTTGCCCTGGACGGCTTCAAGGCCCCAAGGCCTCTGGGCGGCAGCCATGAATTGCGCTTCGGCGAGATCTATGTCGGCCGAGAATGCGGCTGCAAACTTCTGCGGATCGATTTTGATGAAGCCGTCGTTCGGCGCAAGGAGTGGGGCTTTCTCCGCGCCAGGAACCTCTTGCGAAGCAAGGTCGAAGACGGATTCCCCAACGTCGGGGACGAAGGCGGCCAGATAAACGAGACCGAGGACCTGCTCTTCGCTCCCGGCTTCTGTAATCACGGCGCCACCATACGAATGCCCGACGAGCACGACTGGATGTTTCGCCTCGGCGATAACGCTTTTGGTGCGCTCTACATCCTGATCGAAGGTTACGGCAGAGTTCTGAACAACGAGAACCTCATAGCCTTCCTCCGACAAGGTGTCATACACCTGCCGCCAACCGGAGGCATCAACGAACGCGCCGTGCACGAGCACTACTGAAACGGATACGGCTGGATGACGAGAAGTATCTAGGGTCATTTCGCGAGCTCCCGGGTGACACCATTTGACTGAACTGCCCGCTTACGCTCAACGGCACTGATTTTTTGCGGGTATAGCATTGCCTTCGATTAGGGTGATATCGCACTAAATGTCGGCGTCCCCACTCGCTTGATGGCCATTTGTAGGGCTGATGTGGCCAACTCTCAATTGAGACATTGGTCCCCACTGCCTAGACGAAGGGACTGCAAAAATAGACCTTGGTCTATAAATCTCAGCTAACCTAATATCGCGGAACAGCGTATTTTCAGCCCCGCACCAGCGTTACAAGGAGCCAGGGGATCGACTTGGAACACCCAACACACACTGACGCGATCATTGACATGATCCCGGCAATGGCTTGGTCGACAACATCGGATGGAATGCTGGATTTTGCCAATCAGCATTTCCTCGAATACGTCGGCCTGTCGCTTGCTGACATTGCCGGCGAGAATTTCTACCGTCTCTTCCATCCTGATGATCTCGAGCATCTCGCCACTGAGTGGCGCAACATTATGACTGCCAAGACTGCCAAGGAAGTCGAGGGGCGGATCAAGCGTGCAGACGGCGTGTTCCGGTGGTGTAGTCTTCGGCAAAAGCCGCGGCATGATCCAGAAGGAAACGTCGTCAGATGGTACGGCGTGGTGCTTGATATCGAAGACCGTAAGCAAGCTGAGGATGCGCTCAAGGAAACCGAGGCCGCGCTTGCAGCGAGCGAGCAGAATCTCCGGCTCATCATCGACTCGCTTCCAGTTCTCGTCTGGTCGGCGCGACCAGACGGCAGCGCGGACTTCGTCAATAAAAGTTGGCTGGATTATGCTGGGCTACCGCCTGAGCGAATCCTAGAGTGGGGCTTCTTGGACCTCTACCACCCCGATGACATCGCCGAGATGGTCGAGATCTGGAAGAGAGATCTTGAGAACTCGGACCACACTCAGCTGAAAGGGCGCATTCGTGGCGCGGACGGCACTTACCGATGGTTCTATTTCTCTGGCAGGAAACTGACTGATGCCACCGGTACTGTGCGTTGGTTCGGAGTAAATATCGACATTGAAAATCTGCAGTACGCAGAAGACGCGCTTCGTTACAGCGAGACAGCACTCAGGGAGAGCGAGCAAAAGCTCAACCTCGTCATAAATACGATACCAGCTATGGCGTGGTCATGCACGCCGGACGGACAACTTGAGTACTGGAACAAGATCTTTATAGATTTTGTTGGCCTGACAATCGAGGACCTCCAGGGTTATGGTTTCTACAGGGTCTTTCATCCTGACGATGTCGAGCGCATGCGCACAAGTTGGGAGGAAATCGTAGCCACTAAACGGCCTGATCCAGTAGATGCTCGCATCAGACGTTCCGACGGGGAATACAGGTGGTTCAATCTACGACAAAATCCACTTCTCGATTCGGAAGGAAACGTCGTGCGTTGGTATGGTGTTGTCGTCGATATCGAAGACCGCAGACGGGCAGAGGAATCACTTCGTCAGAGCCAGGCGGACCTGGCACACGTTACTCGCCTGACCACGATCGGCGAACTGGCTGTCTCTATCGCACACGAGATTAATCAACCCCTTATGGCGATCGTGACTAACGCAGGCACATGTTTACGTTGGCTGCAGGACGGGCATACGGATCTCGAACAGGCACGTCGCGCGGCGGAACGGGTTGTGCAGGACGGACACCGGGCGGGAGAGATTGTCGCTAGCATACGCGCTATGGCGCAGAGAACTCCTCTGCGCATGAAAAAAACTGACTTCAATACAGCATTGCGCGAGGTGCTGTTTCTCTTGCAAGAGGAGTTACAGTCTAGGGGTTTGCAAGTGGTCACGGACATAACGACCGGTCCCGTTCATGTGCTGGGTGATTGTACGCAGCTACAGCAAGTTCTCCTCAACCTGATCATGAATAGTGCTGAAGCCATGCATTCTCATGATAGTGCGGTCATCACTGTCAGGTGTGTGAAAAGAACCGGCGGCGACATCGAAGTCAGTGTTTCCGACACAGGACACGGAATATCCCCTGACCAGCTCGACCGGATATTCGAGGCGTTCTACACCACAAAATCGGACGGGATTGGAATGGGCCTTTCTATCTGCCGATCTATCGTCGAAGCGCATGGTGGCCGCATCTGGGCTACTAACAACCACCCCAGGGGCGCGTCATTTACCTTCACGCTGTCCAGCTTCGAGGAGACAGCCGTTGATTGATGATAAGAAGAACAGGCGCCCCACGGTTATCGTCATCGACGACGATCACAGTGTCCGCGAAGCTCTGAAGGGACTGTTTGAGTCTGTAGGACTCAGCGCCGAGACACATGCCTCCGTGAAGGAGTTTATCAACGCAGACGATCCCGAAAAGGCTGGATGCATCGTCCTCGACATCCGCCTTCCCGGCCAGAGCGGACTTGAGTTTCAGGAAACGTTGGCGCAAAGCGACCATCCCAGATCCGTCGTCTTAATTAGCGCTCACGTCGATGTACCCATGGCCGTGCGAGCAATGAAGGCTGGTGCCATCGATGTACTGACCAAACCTGTTCGTGAACAGGATTTGCTCGAAGCCGTAAACCGGGCCATTGCAAATGATGCAGCTCGCCGAGAGGAAAAAACCTCGAAGACTGCTGCCCATTTGAGGTATACGTCGCTTACCGAACGTGAACGCCAGATTCTAACCCTAGTCATCGCGGGCAAGCTAAACAAACAAATCGCGGCTGAACTACAGCTCGCAGAGCCAACCGTGAAACTGCACAGGGGTCACTTGATGCGGAAGATGAAGGCGACCACAGTCGCCGATCTGGTCAGGATCGCTGGGGGTCTATCGTAAACCAGGGACTCAGTGGAATTGCTGAGCTTAGGTGGTGGAAAAGCTGTTCTCCGCGGTGAGCTCTTTGGCTTCAACTCTGACGCCTTGAGCGGAGTCGACCTACGACTGCGCTGTTGTTTCGCGTCGCTCTCATCCGGTCCGTTATAGACGTCAAAGACTTCGAGATCCCAGTCCAAGAGCCCGATCGCTAGTGCATTACCAACCAAGTTGGCTGACCGGCTCGAATTTTTGAGAGCTGTCCTCGCGATTGTCTCTCGTCTCGCTGAAAAAGTTTGAATCGGCTTGAGGTCGCTCGCAAGCAAGCGGCAAATTTGACATCTACGTCTCGGGAATTGGATGGAAATGGATGAGTAAATGGTGCATAACTTTGCTTCGAGAATTGGATGAGAATGGATGAGAGAATGGCATTTCTCAACACGGCAACTGTCCGGATCACGCACGAAATCCTTTCGCTGATTGCCGAACTCGACGAATTTAAAGGCGCCTGGCGTGCGATAGGCCGGATCGCGCCTGAGCGATTGTCCAGCCTGAGGCGTGTCGCCACGATCGAAAGCGTTGGTTCCTCCACACGTATCGAAGGGGCGCGCCTCACCGACCGAGAGGTCGAAAAGCTGTTGGCGAATATTCGCCTGGGGTCATTCACAACACGCGACGAGCAAGAGGTCGCCGGCTACGCGGAGGTGATGGAGACCATTTTCAGTGCTTACGAAGCTATTTCGTTTACCGAAAATCATATCCGTCAACTCCACCGTGACCTTCTTGCGCATTCGATTAAGGATGAGAGGCATCGCGGCGCCTACAAAACCCTCTCCAACAATGTGGAAGCGTTTAACGAACAGGGTGAAAGCCTCGGTATCGTTTTCGAAACGGCTTCGCCGTTCGATACGCCACGTCGTATGGAAGAACTGATCGCCTGGCTGGATGAGCAAGGGCGTGAAAAACGGCTACATCCACTTTTGGTCATCGCAATCTTTGTTGTGGTTTTTCTAGAAATTCATCCGTTCCAAGATGGCAATGGCCGCCTATCACGTATTCTGACCACCTTGCTGCTCCTGCGGGCCGGATACGCTTACGTCCCCTACAGCTCGCTGGAAAGCATCATCGAGCAAAGCAAGGAGAGCTATTACATCTCGCTTCGCCGCACGCAGGGAACGATCCGCACCGCCGATCCCGACTGGAATCCATGGATCAAGTTCTTTTTAAGAGCCCTGCATCGTCAGAAAACCCAGCTTGAGAAGAAGATGGAGCGCGAGCGTATTATCCTCGCCGACATGCCGGAATTATCCGTCGCATTGCTTGAGTTGGCGCGCGAGCACGGGCGGATCACGGTCGCGGAGGCTGCCCGGGTCACCCATGCCAGCCGTCACACCATCAAGGATCATCTCAAGGCACTCGTGGATCAAGGGCACCTCGTCCTGCACGGTGCAGGCCGCGGTGCATGGTACGGTCTCTCATGATGAACTGGATGACATGCCCATCTGAGTAGGTTGCTCTTGAACCACTATGAACCGACGACTCAGCAATTTGGGTGCTCGGTGACTGGTCTAAGCCAGATATGGCTGTCCGTTATAAGGCCGCGCCAGTCATTAATGCTTCTTCCCTGACTACGTCGGCAAGAAAATCGAGAACTATGCGGACGCGCATGGGAAGATTTCGACGCGAAGCATAGACTGCGGTGATCGGCAGCCGTGCCGGCGGCAGACAAGGCAGAACGTTGATGAGCCTCCCTGATGCGATGTCTTCGGCAACGAGGATATGAGAGAGGATGGCCAGCCCTCCTCCTGCGATGGTCGCTCTATATACAGCAGTCGCATTGTTGAACACCATGCGCGGGCTAATCGCTGCCCGCACCTGATCGGCACCGTCGGCAAATATCCATGCACGCGTTTCACCGCCGCGGCTGTAGCAAATGCAGTCGTGCTCTGCGATCTCGCTTAGACCACGAGGTTGGCCTCGCTCTTCGACATAGCCGGGCGATGCAACAAGAAAGGCCGTGGTCCAGCCAAGCCGGCGACAGATCAGGCTGCTGTCGGAAACGTCACCGAGACGAACTTCAATGTCTATCCCCTCGCCGACAAGATCCGACGGGTCCTCGCGAAACACGGTTTCGACCGTCAGGCGCGGATGGAGTTTCAAAAGGCCAGGCAGACGCTCGCTGACATGCAATCCGAGTGGAGCCGGCAGGCTGATCCTTACCCGGCCGGAGGTCGTCACGTTTTCGGTCGCCGTTGCATCACCCAGCGCCTCCATGGCGTCAATAACCTTGCGGGCCATAAGGATCATCTGCTCGCCTTCCACTGTCAGTGACAAGCCATTGGTGCTCCGATGCAGCAACCGGGTGCTGTAATGCGCCTCCAGCGATGAAATTTGCCGGGACACCGCAGGCTGCGTCAAACCAAGGTCCAGCGCTGCGCTTGAAAACGACCCAGTCTCAGCAACCCTCAGGAAGGTTCGCAAGGCAGCAACCACATCCATCCGTCATCCCCCTCATACTTCCTCGCATAAAGCTTATGCGGGCAGGTTAGAGCGGTTTTGGTTGCATGTCCATCTATTACGGATATTTATTATCCATAAGGATATTGAAAGTCCTTAATAGATGGAGAGAGACATGACACAGCGCCTGAATTACGCAGCCCAGTCCCCAGAGTTTTTCAAGAAGTTGTCGGACCTCAGCCTGTCGCTGAAGGACAGCGTCATCGAGCAGTCAATCCGCGATCTTGTGAATATCCGGGCCTCCCAGCTCAACGGTTGCGGCTTCTGCCTCGATATGCATGTCAAGGAAGCCAAGATTCACGGCGAGAGCGAGCTTCGCCTTTACCATGTCGCCATCTGGCGGGAATCGAACCTGTTCGCTCCGCGCGAGCGCGCTGCCCTCGCCTGGACCGAAGCGGTCACCAGACTGGCTGAAGGCGGCATTCCGGACGAGCTTTACGAGCGCGTTCGCGGTCAGCTGTCGGAGAAGGAAGTTTCCGATTTGACCTTCTCGATCATGACCATCAACGCCTGGAACCGTGTCAGTATCGCCTTCAAGGCCGTGCCCGGTTCGGCGGACAAGCTCTACGGCCTGGAGAAAGCCGGCCTCAACTGAGGCCTTGTTCCACAACAGCAGCCATTTCCAAGTGCCATTCGGCACTCATCACCTCAAGGGAAACAGACATGAAAATCGTCATCATCGGCGGAACCGGCCTCATCGGTTCGAAGACGACCGAGCGGCTTCGCGCCAGAGGCCATGAGGTGATTGCCGCCTCTCCGAACACCGGCGTCAACATCATCACCGGCGAAGGCCTTGCAAAAGCACTTCAAGGCACCGAGGTCGTACTCGACCTTGCGAACTCGCCATCCTTCGAGGACAAGGCGGTCATGGAGTTTTTCGAAACCTCCGGCAGGAATCTGCTGGAAGCGGAAAAGGCAGCAGGCGTCAAACACCATGTCGCACTTTCCGTCGTTGGGACGGAGCGCCTGCAGGAGAGCGGGTATTTTCGGGCAAAGCTCGTCCAGGAAAAGCTGATCAGGGAAGGCGGCATTCCGTACACGATCGTCCATTCCACGCAGTTCATGGAATTCGTTGGCGGTATCGCTCAATCGAGTATGGTCGGGGACAAGGTGCACCTTTCACCAGCCTTTGTTCAGCCGATCGCCTCCGATGACGTCGCCGACGCGATGGCGGATGTTGCGCTTGCTACGCCGGCCGCCGGAATTGTCGAAATCGCTGGTCCGGATCGCTTCCACCTCAACGAGTTCGTCGCACGTTATCTGGCATTGACCGGAGACAGCCGCGAGGTCGTTGCCGATCCAGAAGCGAAATATTTCGGCGCACGTCTCGAGGACGGATCGCTGGTCACGGACAACAATCCCCGGCTTGGCAAAATTGGCTTCGATCAATGGTTTGCAACGGCGCCGCGAAAGTAGCCCGCCCAAAGCTCCGCTCATTTGAATAGGAACAATACCATGATCAGACCCCGCCTTGCGGCCTTCGCCGCATTCTTTCTCATAACCAGTACTGCCGGTGCTCACGACACCTCAGGCGGCTCCGCCTCAAAGGTGACACTCGTCTATCAACACGAACTGCCGAACGTGCCCGGTAAGAGCATGAAGGGCGTACTCGTCGAATATGGTCCGGGTGGCTTCTCCGATGCCCATACCCATCCGGATTCGGCTTTCATCTATGCGATCGTGCTGGAAGGCTCCGTCCTTAGCCAGGTCAATGATGGGCCTGTAGAAGAATACAAGGCCGGCGAGAGCTTTTCGGAATATCCAGGCGACCGGCACGGCGTCAGCAAGAACGGGAGCGACACGAAGCCCGCTAAACTTCTTGCCGTCTTCGTGGTTGATACCACCCAGACGGAACTGACCTATCCGATAAAGAGGTGAAACCAGTCAGGGACCGGGTGCTAGAGCAGCCCCGGTCCTTCCTCTTTTCAAGGCAAGGGACCCGCAATGGCTTATAATTCGCTGATGCCGGCCTTTCTAGCCGTCGATCTCCTCGGCGTGCTCGGAATTCTTGTATGGCATTTCCAGGGACAGCATAGGCCGACGGCCCGCCTGATCGTCCAGATCCTGTTCTTCGCCTGCATGACGACAGCGTTCGTTGTGAGCGGCATACCGCCACACCGCGTAATCACCGGAGAGACCGATGGGTTCGCGCTCTATATGGGCACTGCGGCCCGCGTCCTGTGGTGGATTCATCTTGCCTGGGCGACAATTGGCTTCATCCGCCTTTACATCGTCCTTGATCGCCGCCCGCAGGAAGCGCGGCTGCTCCAGGATCTCATCGTTACCGCGGTCTATCTCGGCGTTACGCTGTCGATTGTCGGTTTTGTATTCGGTGCCCCGATCGGCACTCTGGTTGCCACATCCGGTGTCGTAGCGATTATTTTGGGCCTGGCGTTGCAGAATACGCTCGGTGATCTGTTTTCGGGGATCGCACTGACGCTCGGCAGGCCTTTTTCGATCGGAGACTGGATTCAGCTGGCCGATGGCACCGAAGGACATGTCGTTCAGAACAATTGGCGATCGACGCAGGTTCTGACACCAGCAAACAATCTCGTCGTGCTTCCCAACAGCACGCTCGCTAAAGTCGGCCTGACCAACCTTACAAAACCAGACGAGAGCCACCTTGTTATCCTGCCGATCCGTGTCACCTCCGACAGTCGACCAGCCGAGGTCGAGGCAATCCTGAAGTCTGCGTTGCAGACGTGTCAGTGCATCGTCCAGTCACCGGCTCCGGTTGTCGCACTCAAGGGCATCGACGCGATCGCAATCGATGTGGAGCTCCAGTTTCGGGTCACGGCCCCGGCAGCCCGGACGCCGGCGCGCAACGAGGTTATCGATACGGTCCATCAGCGCTGTGCAACTCACGGCCTGTCACTGGCGATGCCCGCACAAAGTTATCTTGGGATCGTAGAGAATTCGCCGCTGAATAAGGCATCGGGTCGAGCTTAGCCGGCGCGCTTCAGAACCCACTCAAAGGTCCCGGACCAGATTTCCGGGGTGATTTCCTGTTGCAGGATCGTGCCAAGATCCGCGAACGTCACCTTTCGAAGGGCGGAACGCCACGCTTCGTCGGCTTCCCACATGATGCGGGCAATCGCGCAGGGTCCGCTCTCGCAATGGCCTTTCGGACGGCAAGGATTATTGGCCCGGATGTTTTGGCAAACAAAGGTTCGACCGCTACCCTCGACAGCTTCAACCACATCAAGGAAGGTCAGCTCATTCGCGGCCTTGGCAAGGCGGTATCCGCCGGATGGGCCAAGCGTGGTGTGAACAAGGCCAGCTTGTGACAAGCTCTGCAGCGCTTTTGACAAGTATTCCTTCGGGAGCCCATGCAGTTCAGCAAGCGCTTTGGTTGAAAGATATCGGCCTTCGGGAAGGCCCGAGAGAATGGCGCAACAATGTAACGCCCATTCGACTTGGCTCTTAAGGATCATGCGAGTGCTCGGCAACGAATTAAGGATAAATCATATCCCTATTCAATGCCGCTGTAAATGCGAACACTTGCTTTGTTTACCAGCGCCTTGAAAGGACTCGAACTCTTGATCAAAGATATCTTTGTGAATTCAACACTTCCTATCAATACCTCTGAGCTAACCCACTGAATTGCAATGGAATAAGACAGGAAATTTGGCTGTGACCTAGCTCAGTGGAGTGAGTAGATCGCGAACAAGAGGGACGACACGTGATCCGTAAAGTTCGATGCTCTGCATGAGCTTCTCATGCTCCATCGTGCCGGCCGAATACTTCATCTGGAACCGCGAAATGCCGAGCGTTTTGGCCGTTTTTGTGATCTTGGCGGCAACCGTTTCGGGCGAGCCGGCATAGAGCGATCCATGCTCGATCTCGTTTTCGAAATCCTTTTCGGTGACCGGCGGCCAACCACGCTCCTTGCCCAGGCGATCTCGGATCTTCTTGAAATACGGGAAGAGGTCACGGCGCGCCTGTTCATCGGTTTCGGCGACATATCCCGGCGAGTGCACGCCGATATCGCCTGCCGTGTGCCCGGCCTGCTCGGATGCCTTTTTGTAGAGTTCGACATAGGGCGCGAAACGGGCGGAATCCCCCCCGATGATG
Source organism: Agrobacterium vaccinii (assembly GCF_021310995.1). Classification (NCBI taxonomy): domain Bacteria; kingdom Pseudomonadati; phylum Pseudomonadota; class Alphaproteobacteria; order Hyphomicrobiales; family Rhizobiaceae; genus Agrobacterium; species Agrobacterium vaccinii. Next base: position 84,229 of record NZ_CP054152.1, read on the forward strand.
GCAAGCATCAGGTTCATGTCATAGCGCACGGCACGGATGACTGATTCCGGGCTGCCGCCGACACCGATCCAGGTCTTGAGACGACCTTCAGCAATCGGCGGATAGATACGCTGATCTTCGAGCGGAGCGCGCCAGTTGCCCTGGTAATTGACAATGTCTTTCGAAGCGATCTCCGAGAACAGGTCCAGCTTCTGTTCGAACAGCTCCTTGTAGTTCGAGAGGTTGTAGCCAAACAGCGGAAACGACTCGATGAAAGAGCCGCGGCCTAGGATGACTTCGGCGCGTCCGTTTGAAATCGCATCGATCGTGGAAAACCGCTGGAACACCCGTATTGGGTCATCGGAACTCAGAACGGTGACGGCAGACCCGAGCCGGATGCTTTCAGTTCGTGCCGCGATGGCGGCCAGCACCACTTCCGGAGCGGAAACGGCAAAGTCCCTGCGGTGGTGTTCGCCAACTCCGAAGAAGTCGATCCCTATCCTGTCAGCAAGGACAGCCTCCTCGATGACGTTGCGGATCACCTGCGGCTGGGAGAGGAGCTCTCCATCTGGGCCGGTGGTCACGTCGCCGAATGTATCGAGACCGAATTCGATTTTTTTTGTCATGATCGGTTTTCAATCGGATGCAATTGATAAGGGTTAGCGCTTGCCGGGCAGAGAAGACGATCGCGAATGGGTCTGCGGGGCTGGCACCGAGTTCTTCGTCCAGGGCCACTGGCCGTCGATCTCGGCTTCGAGTGAGAAGCTCAGGAAGGTCCGGATGAGCACAATCATCCCAAGAAGACCAACGCTTTCCCATGTCAGTGGCGAGATGATCGTGGCAATGATATCCGCGCCGATCAGGACCTCGAGGCCCAGCAATATTCCGCGACCGAGATTGGCGCGGTAGCGTTCGTATGCTTCCCGGCTACCGATGGAGAAGAGGTCGCGTCCGTAAAGAACCGTCGCGATCACGACGCCGACCAGAATAACCCCGACGCCGAAGAATTCGAGGCCGACCGCAAGCGGCTTCAGGACGGGAGCGATCAGGCTTGAGAGACCGCCCGCTTCATGGCCGATATCCATCTGGATTTCCTTTCAACAAAACGGGTGAATGAGGCGTTCTGGCGGATTTCAGGATTCCGCCCCGGCGCTGCTTGCGAACAGGGAAACCGCGGCAAGAATGGCCGGCAAGCTGAACGCGATTACAGGCGCATAAATGTAACCCAGCGCACCAAAGCCGCAACCGAGAGCGAAGGTCGCCACGGCGGTCCCCATCTTCTTCACACGTGCCTTTGCCGCGATGATATCTTCGGGTTTCGAATTGGCCAGGATGTCGGCCAGATCGAGCATGATCTGTGTCGTCGTTCCGGTCATCAACGTTGATGGCGGGGCTTTTGCGAGATGCGCCTTGTGGAGACCGTTCTGTATTGCCATGGCCGACACGAGCGTGAGCGCAACGAGCGACGTCAGCTTGCTGTCGTCGCCATGGAAGGGACCGTAGATAAATGCCAGCACCGCCACGGCGACGAGCAGAAGCAGTTTGACGACCAGCATGGGCCGGATAGGCGACCGGTCCAGCCCCTGGATCTTCAGGCACGCCAAACGTGACGCGAAAACGATCAGGCAGAACATCGGAAGTGCGAGCAGCTTCGACCACGCCCCATCCAGACCATGCGCCATCGTTGCGCCCAAGGTCACGAAGTTGCCTGTCACATGCGCCGTGAAGAGCCCCGAAAGTGACAGAAAGCCCAAAGTGTCGACGTAGCCGCCATTGAAGCTGAGAAGGATGGGGAGGGAAGGAATTTTCATGGTCGTGATCTCGTTTGATGCTGATGCGGTGCTATCGTCCTGCGAAGTGCTCAAGATTTGCCGCCCAACGGCCGTTTTTGCAATTGCATCAATTGTTTCGAATTCATTGCGCCAGGCGACATAATGATAAGGGCGGCCAAAGCCGCCCTGTCCCCGATCTAGTTACGCGGCGCCAGGCCGGTTGATGGTCAGGAAATGGCGTACAATGGGTTTTTCCGGACCGATATGGTAGGTGAGAACCGTGCCCTGCAGGTCGGCGTCGGCATTGGAAACACGCTTGTGCTGGCGAAGGTGTTCAGCCCAGGATTCCACCATGAACCACTCGACGATTTTTTCCGGATCAGCGGAATCTTCGGTGACACCCCATCCATAGGCCCCATCGCGGCGGCGTTCGTGAGAAAGGTGGTCGATGGCATGCAGGAAGGCTGTCCGATGCTGCTTTTCGACCTTGTACTCGATCAGGATGAGAACGGGACCCCGGTCATGGGCAACAGGCTCGGCGACAAGCGGTTCGGGCCAATGGTTGGACGGCACCATGTCTGCATCGCCTGCCGGAAGCTTGACGCGGTGCATGGCAAGCCCTGCAACGAGCAAGCCAGCTGCGCCGATAAGCAATGTCGTCTGAATGCCGACAGCTTCACCAACGGCGCCCCAGCCGAGGCTACCGGCCGTCATCGCACCGTTGAACACAGTCAGATAAACGGCAAGGCCGCGCCCACGCACCCAGTTTGGAAGAACAGCCTGGGCTGCTCCGTTGAGTGTTGTCAACGCTGTGATCCATGCGCCACCGAGGAAGAGAAGAGCGATGATGGCGACAATCTTCGGCGGAGCGAGCGACAGGATACCCATGACGACTGCGGTAATCAGCGCTGCGACGAGAAGCAGGCCGTCCGAGCTCAGACGGTTGCGCAACTTCGGCATGACCAGGGCACCGCCGATCGCGCCAGCGCCGACTGCACCCAGCAGGATGCCGTAGAAGCTGGCATCACCACCGAGCAGTTGTCGAGCAACGAGCGGAAGAAGCGCCCATACCGCACTGGCGAAAGCGAAAAAGATCGCTGCCCGCAGAAGGACGACATGCAGCGGCCTGCTCGAACGGGTATAACGAAGGCCCGCGCGGAATGCCCCGAAAAAATTCTCCTGCAAAGCGTCGTTGGCATTTTTTGCGCGCGGCCACCAGACCAACGCTGCGATGACAAAAATGTAGCTCGCAACGTCGGCCCCGTAGGTGATCCCGGCTCCGAACGCCGCCAGAAGCAGGCCGCCAGCGGCAGGACCGATGGAACGGGCGATGTTGATGCCGAGTGAATTGAGGGCAACGGCGCTCTTGACGTCCTCACGCTTTACCAACTCCGGCACGATCGCCTGCCAGGTCGGCCCCATCAGCGCAGCGCCAATGCCGCCGAGGAAGGTCAGACCGATCAGAGCGCTGACAGAGAGCATACCCGTCTGGGACAGAACCATCAGCGAGATACTCACGGAGGCCAGTAGGAGCTGTACCGCGATCAGGAACTTGCGGCGATCCAGAATGTCGGTGAGAACGCCTGCAGGGATCGCAAGCAGAAAGATCGGCAGGGTACCTGCCGCCTGGACCATAGCGACCGCCGCAGGCGATGCTGACAGATCGGTCATCAGCCAGGAGCTTGCGACATCACGCATGAAGCTGCCAGTGTTACCCAGAACGGTCGCTATCCAGATGACCGCGAAGACTGGCTGTGCGAGAGGGGCAAAGGTGCCCCCGGATGTTTTCGTGGTGCTCATTTGCCCGCTCCCTTTGCAAGGTCGGCCGCAGCAACGTAGATGAATGCACCGGCGAGACCGATGTGTTCGAAGAAGGCGTTGGTTGCCATCATGCGGTCCATGCCGGGCACCATTTCCCAGAAACGAAGAGCGATGAGCGTTGCGAGAAGCGTAAAGCCAGCCAAAGCAAGGGCTCCTGCCCAACGCAGAAAGCCTGAGACCACCATGGCGGAAGCCGTCAATTCAAAAGCGATAACGGCGACGGCAAAGAAAGCGGTGGGATGCAGACCAAAATGATCCATCTCGGCAAGCGCGCCATTGAAGTCAAAAATCTTGGTAAGCGGACCCTGGATGTAGGCCGCACAAAGCGCAAGCAACGAGACTGTTCGGACCCCGGGGGAGCCGATGATACGTCTCAAACCATTGCGGACTGGGTTTTGCGTATAGGATTGGTAGGTCATATCTGCTCCTGAATGCTCGCTGATCGGTCAGCCGCGTTGATGGAGCGATATTGGCTGGTTATCGCCCTGCCAACAATTGCAGCAATTGTTTCGATTTAGTTGCGAATATCGCAATAGTAAGAAAGTGCTCGGGCGATAGTGATCGCCCGAGCGAACGGTCAGACTGCCCAGCACGAGCACCCGAGTGCACCGAAGAAACCCTTGAGGTCGGCAATCGGCAGCTTTGAAGTCCATGCGCCAGCATGGTCATGACCATGCACGCCGCAATCACTGGCGCAACCGCATGTCGAGATTGCCGTACGACGTAGCGAGCGCGCGCCCGCCCCTTCCGGTTCGCCCCATGCGGCATAACCACCGAACTTGCGCACCGGAGACCAGTCTGGCATGGCCGGGGGTACATCGTTCTCATCGAGTGTCTTGAAGTCACCCGCGCCATAGACGATCTTGCCACCAACCATTGTCAGCTCAGACACCAGGAACGAGATCTCGTCCTCTGCGCATGAGAAGAAGTCCTTGTCTGGCACGACAAGGTCGGCAAACTGGCCTTTTTCGATGCGCCCCTTCTTGCCTTCTTCGTTGGAAAACCACGTGACCTTTTCCGTCCACATCCTGAGTGCCGTTTCGCGGTCGAGGCAATTGGCGCGCGGGTAGAGCTGCATGCCGCCGACCGTCTTGCCGGTGACCATCCACGACAGCGAAACCCAGGGATTATAGGAAGCGACGCGGGTTGCATCTGTTCCGGCCGATACATTCACGCCTTTGTCGAGCATCTTTCGGATCGGCGGGGTCGCTTCAGCAACGCCATGACCGTACCGCTCGACGAAATATTCGCCCTGATAGGCCATGCGATGCTGCGTGGCGATGCCGCCGCCAAGTGCGGCGATACGGTCGATGGAGCGATCCGAAATGGTTTCGGCATGGTCAAAGAACCAGTTCAGGCCTTCGAGTGGTATGTCCTTGTTGACCTTTTCGAAAACGTCCAGTGCTCGCGTGATCGTTTCATCATAAGTTGCGTGCATGCGCCAGGGCCAGCGGTTTTCGGCTAGAACCCGCACAACCTCTTCGAGTTCGCCTTCCATCTCCGGGGCCATTTCCGGCCGCGGCTGGCGGAAGTCCTCGAAGTCGGCTGCGGAGAACACAAGCATTTCGCCGGCGCCGTTATGACGGAAGTAGTCGTTGCCCTGCTTGTATTTGACCGACGAGGTCCAGTTGAGAAAGTCTTCTTTCTCTTCCTTCGGCTTTTGCGTGAACAGATTGTAGGCAAGACGAACCGTCATCTGGTTTTCGTCGGAAAGCTTCTGGATGACCTCATAGTCGTCGGGATAGTTCTGGAAGCCGCCACCGGCGTCGATGACGCCGGTAATGCCCAGACGGTTCAGTTCACGCATGAAATGACGCGTCGAATTGACCTGATAGTCGAGCGGCAGCTTTGGGCCCTTGCCAAGGGTCGAGTAAAGGATACCGGCATTTGGCGTGGCAAGCAGCAGGCCGGTCGGGTTGCCATTGGCGTCGCGGGTGATTTCTCCGCCGGGCGGGTTCGGCGTGTCTCGGGTGTAACCGACGGCGCGCAGTGCTGCACCGTTCAGAAGCGCCCGGTCATAAAGATGCAGCAGGAAGACGGGTGTATCGGGCGCGACAGCGTTGATTTCTTCGATTGTCGGCAGGCGTTTTTCTGCAAACTGGTGCTCGGTGAAACCGCCGACGACACGCACCCATTGCGGGGCCGGCGTCATCGCCACCTGCCGCTTGAGCATATCCATAGCATCGGCCAGCGACCGAACGCCATCCCAGCGAAGCTCCATGTTGAAGTTCAAGCCCCCACGAACGACGTGGGTATGGTTGTCGATCAGGCCAGGTAGGACGCGCTTGCCCTTGAGATCAACGATCTTCGTGTCGGGACCGGCCAGAGCCATGATCTCGGTGTCTGAGCCGACCTCCAGAAACAGTCCGTCCTTGATCGCGACCGCGGTCGCGTTCGGATTGCTGCGGTCAAGCGTCGTAAAGCGCCCATCGTGGAGGATCAGGTGTGGATGCATCGTGTCTACTCCGGTCTGGTTGGGGTCGGCAGCATTGGCCGGTGAGAAGAGGTTCGAAAACGCCAGGCTCGATGCCCCTCCAAGAAAGGTTCGACGCGTGGTCATCAGCTCCGCTCCTCTCCATTAGTTAGCGCACGGTGGGCAATCTCCGCGGAGTTCCCACCCTTCGGCATATGACCGAACATGTGCGGCTTCACCTGGTGAAGCCAGGAAACAGCTGCCGGTTCCTTGCTCCAGAGCGATTTGGCAAGCGGGATGATCTGTTCACCGACGAGAATGCCGAGCAGGCCGACAAGCGCGATGACCGGCGGAGCCGGGGAGCGCACATTGAGCAGGCTGTACACGATGCCAACCAGCAGACCCGCGCCAAGAGACAGAAGATAGATTTTCATGGGTATCTCCACGGTAACTGAAAGACCGCTCCGATGGATTTCGGAGCGGTCTGATAGGTGTTCTTACTTGGCGGGGTTCGGGCCGATGCGCTTGCCGTGCTTGACGCGCTCTTCGGCGCCGTGAACCATGGTGTAAGCGTAATCGATGCCCATGCCGTAGGCGCCGGAATGTTCCTTCACCAGCGTGGTGACAGCATCGTAGGTTTCCTTGCGGGCCCAGTCGCGCTGCCATTCCAGCAGCACCTGCTGCCAGGTCACGGGAATGATACCGGCCTGAATCATGCGGTCCATCGCATGGTTGTGGGCTTCGAGCGAGGTGCCGCCGGAAGCGTCTGCCACCATGTAGATTTCGTAGTCCGGAACATCATGGAGCGCAGAAAGCGCGAAGGTCGTGTTGCAGACTTCGGTCCACAGGCCGGAGACAACAATCTTCTTGCGGCCGTTGGCAGCGTTCTTCGCCAACGCGTCGCGAACGTTCTGGTCGTCCCAGGAATTCATCGAGGTGCGTTCGAGGATATCGTTCTCCGGATAGACGGCAAGCAGTTCTGGGAACGTGTTGCCGGAAAAGCTTTCGGTCTCAACCGTGGTGATCGTGGTCGGAATGTTGAAGACCTTCGCTGCCTTGGCGAGACCGACGACATTGTTTTTCAACGTCTGGCGATCAATCGACTGCACGCCGAAGGCCATCTGTGGCTGCTGGTCGATGAAGATGAGCTGGCTGTTCTGCGGTGTCAGGACTTCGAACTTGGACATTGTATTTTCTCTTTGGTTTGATGGTGGGCAGTTTTGGTGCCGTTTTCACTTGATGTCTGAACGCCTTCAGATGTTTCCGTTGCGTCTCTGGAATTACATCTACCGGAAGTTTTTGCTCTGGATAATTGCAATAATAATTTCGATTGAATTATCAATTATGCAACAAAGAGCTAAGTTGATGTCTTCGTTGCCGTTCGTCATCTTGGGCCTGATGATGGTTTCATTCACCGTCGCTATAAAACAGACCCAAAATGCGATCTTGCTCAAACGGCTCCGATTTTGGATTTTCCTGAACGCCACGGCCCGCGCCAGCGACACAATGGCTTTGCAAGGATCTTCTGCGAGGCTATTACTCCGCCGATACCCACCACGTTGCGGAACTGACTTCTGCAAGACGACGCCAGCTGAGGTCACATCGCGATGTCCACAAACAACCAATATATGGACTATCTTAGAGTCCAGAAGGCGAATTCGGTAACGGCATCTGTCCTGAGCAAGAGCCTTATCACGGCAACGAGGTTGACACGCGAAACGCCCAATCACGGCTATGTCGAGCAGCATGTCACCGAAGATGCGTTCATGCTGGGCGTCCAGCTCAACGAGTATCAGGGTGATCTTTGGGTAGACGGAAAACGCGTGGAATTTGAAGGTTTCCACAAAGGCAATTTTTCAGTCTATGACTATAATCGCCAATGGCAAGCAAACATGCGATCGGCTTTTGACTGCGTCAACTTTCACATTCCGCGCGCGGCGCTAACAGCGCTGGAGGAAGACCTTGGTACAAAACGCATTGAAACGCTGAACGTCTTGCCAGGTGCGGATATCAACGATCCTACGATCCACGGTCTTGTCGAGGCGCTAATGCCTGCCTTCCACAATCCAGCGCTAGCAAGCCGCCTGTTCATGGATCATGTTGGGCTCGCGCTTGCGACGCACTTGGCCACTGTCTATGGCGAAGCGCGAAGCGCACCTGCGATCCATCCAGGAGCACTCGCGACCTGGCAACTCAAACGCGCCACCGCCATGATGGATGCGGGACTTGATGGGGACCTCCCGATCACGGACATCGCGTATGCTTGCGGACTTTCGACGTCTTATTTTACGCGGGCATTCAAGGCAACGACTGGAATGCCTCCATACCAGTGGATGATGCGTCGACGCGTTGATAAAGCCATGGACCTTTTGAAACGCGGTCGGCTACCACTGAGCCACGTGGCCGATATCTGCGGCTTTGTTGACCAAAGCCATATGACCCGCGTCTTCAAAAAAATGACCGGTATACCACCTGGCACGTGGCGACGGACCGAGACTGATCCCAACCAGGACCATTAGGCGCGTGAGTGACTGCGCTGGCGCCAACTGGCAGGCGGTTCGCCGACAATGTCGGAGAACACCCGCGTCATGTGGCTCTGGTCGGCAAATCCGCACGCCGCCGCAATGTCGGTCAGCGTTAACTTTTCAGCAAGCAGATCTTTCACCCTGGAGACACGATATTCCCTGAGCCACTTGTGGGGCGTCGTACCGAACGTTTTCTTGAAGATTTTGTTGAAGTAGCTGACAGACACGTCACATTCGGCCGCGAGATCGACAAGCGACAGCCGAGCGTCGAGATGCGCAGCGAGGAATTCCAACGATCTGCGTTGCTGCCAAGGCGCGAGTGTCCCCTTGTCCCGCGGCGGGAAATAAAGCCCACCATAGGTCTGCATCAGATGGACCAGCAATGCAGAGGTGATGCTTTCCAGGAAAAGTGGACTTGCCTGCTCGCTTTGATCGCTGAAGAATGGCAATAGCGCCCTCGAGAGCCCAAGGATGACCGGGTCAGCGGAGCCAATTGTGCTTTCGAGCCTTTTAAATTCTGGACGGCCTGCCTCCGATGCAATGTTCTGGATGAAGGCAAATGGGACCTTGAACTCCAGGACCTCGAAGGGGGCAAGATGATGATATTGCCAATCTTCTCGCAGATCGGTGATGTCTGTGAGACCTTTCGGTTCGCGGCCTTCGAACGCAAGCTCACCGGACTTCAGAAGCCTGTAATGTCCTGAATCCGTCAGGTGACTGACGATTCTCACGCCGTCTTCGGGATCATAAGCCACTGCGACGGGGAAAGACGCATCCGTACGTCGTCGGCAGGTTATCGTCATGTCTGCGACACGAAGCTGCATTCGATGGCCTCCGATTCTAATTCCGGTCTGGTTGGTTTGGGTTTCACAGATCAAACGAGTCGTTGCTCGAACAGTCCGAGTTCATGGGGGTCAATGCACAGAAGGCGATTCTTCGCCACTTCCGTCGAAGAAAGGCGACAAACTGTAGTGATGGATCAGGTGCGCACAGATCGCCATCGAGATATGCTGTAAGAGGACATGGTCTGATTTTCCCTTCCGGTCGAACAGCGGCTGGATTGCGCTTCCCAGACTGGCAATAACCGGGTCCGACGTGCCGCGGACGCGCTTGAGCTCGACATTGGCTCCGGGGACAGAAAGAGCCGCGATCTCATCGACCAGAACATGTGGAATGACAAACGCGACGACATTCAGGGACGCTTTGAGACTTATCTGCACGCCATTGAGAATATCAATAAGGCAGATGGATCCCGTATAATATTGCCTCGTGACGGACTGACTTCCATCAGCCTCCACATCGCAGTGCGTTGTGTCGCGCAAATATAGCATGAGGAAATAGCTGTCGTGCGCAGGGACAACGACGGTCGCCTCCTCGCCCATTTTCAATTCACGGCTGATCCGTGTCGCACTGAATATGGCTGACGCCAGTGGTGCGGAGTGCAATGAAATAGCATCCGGATCGCCGAATAGACCTCCGACGCAGTTGCCGGAATTTCCAGTCGCCCCCATCCGCCTGCCTCCACGTCATTGATGTGCCGTCTTGTCTCCTCGCCATTACTGGCGACCCGACGGATATCATCCCGATCATTGTGGATATTGTTAATTCTTGCTGTCGTCGTGACGGCTACCTTGCATAGGCAGCCGTCACATAGGTTGAAGATTACTTGTCGTTGGGCGGCGTAAAACGAGATGCCGGAGATCTATGCCGCGAGTGGAACCAGACCTGCTTCAATCTTGTCTCGAAATGGCCCGTAGCGGCTCGGCAGCTTGAGAGCTTCACCCAGATGTGCAGTGTCTTCGTCCCGGTTGAAGCCCGGCTCGTTCGTGGCGATCTCAAACAGCACGCCGCCTGGCGTTCGGAAGTAGATCGCCCAGAAATAGTCGCGATCGATGACCGGCGTGACCTGATAACCGGTGTCCATCAGCGCCTTGCGAACCTCAAGCTGCTTCTCGCGGTTGTCGACCGCAAACGCGATGTGGTGCACCGAGCCGGCGCCCTGACGGGCAAACGGTGTTTTCGGCAGTGCGGCGAGATCGATCGTATCAGCTCCGTTTCCATTGGGAATGATGAACCGGGTCACGTCACCCTCCTTCTCGGCACGCTGGTAACCCATGAAGCCTAGAAGCTCTTCGGTCGCGGCCGTATCATGCAGACTGAAACGCGCACCGGCAAAACCGCGGATTGCTGCATCGCCAGGAATTCCTTCCGAAAGCCATGGTGCGCGGGTATCCTCGGAAGATTCAACTAGCGCCAGGCCGTCGCCATCCGGACCGATGAAGCGAAGGCGGTTGGCGCCGAAGACGGTGTCCGTTTCCAAACCGCTGACGCCCTGAGTGACAAACCGGTTTTGCCAGAATTTGAGCGAGCCTTTTGGAACAGAGAACTGTGTTTCTCCGACCTCCCCAACACCCGGTCGGCCCAGCATCATATTGGCGAACGGGAAATAAGTCATGACGGTTCCTGCGGAACCGTTCTCGTCACCGTAGTAAAGGTGGTAAACATTGGGGTCGTCAAAGTTGACGGTCTGCTTGACCCGGCGCAGGCCCAATGTGTCGGTAAAAAAGCGGTTGTTCTGACGCGCATCCGAAGCCATGGAGGTTACGTGATGCAGTCCCTTGATGTCCTTGCCTTTCAATGTCCCGTTAGCGTTTGGCTGTTGACGAATATCTAAGCGGATTGATCAGCGCAGAGAATTGCAATATTCATTTCGAATGTGTTGCTCTTATTGAAACAATCCCATGAACGATTACAAAGCACTTCGGACCTTCCTTCTCGCGGCGGAGAAGCGGAATTTCGCGCAGGTCGCCCGCGAGCTGGACATGACACCTGCGGCGGTCACCCGTGCAATCGCCGCTCTTGAAGCGGAACTGGGCGTGCAACTTTTCGTGCGCACCACGAGGCAAGTGTCGCTGACCACAGACGGCGCGATTTTCGCCGCCCAGATCCAACCAGCAGTGAAGACGCTGGAAGACGCCCGACGTGATGTCATGAACGCTCATAAGGGTGACGAGGGGCGGCTGCGCATCAGCGCGCCGACGTGGTTTGGCAAGACCGTGCTGCCTCCGATTCTGTCGGGATTCAAGGAACGATATCCCAAGATGAGTTTCGAGATCTCTTTATCGGATGGGCTCATCAACATCGTCGATGATGACTACGATCTGGCTGTCCGCATTTCATCTCAACCGTCCGACAAGTTCACGATCTGGAGAAAGATCCGGGTCGTGCCGCGCATCCTGGTCGCAGCTCCGGGAAGTCGGTTCGTTGACATGCAGCATCCCAACGAGCTGAAACCCGACGACTGCCTGGCCTATAGCGGCGAGAGCCGACGCGAGAACTGGGTCCTTTCGGACGGTGGGTCTAGCATGACCATTTCTGCAGGCCGCGCCTTCAGCGCCAACAGTGGCGAGCTTCTCGCGGACATGGCTGCCGATGGTTCCGGGGTTGCCCTGCTTCCTGGGTTCAATATTGCCGATCACATCAGGAGTGGGCGCCTTGTCCACGTCTTCAAGGGCTGGGCACCGCCGGACTTGTGGCTGACCCTCTACTATCCTCCATATCAGGCGCTGCCTCCAAGGATTGCCTCATTCTCAAAATTCTTCGAGGAGCAGGTAGCGGCTCACATGGTCATGCTGGATTGATGGACAAAGAGCGTTCGAAGTCGGCGGAATCAGCCGACTTGCGGTAGGGCCTGAAGCTTTGCGGCGACGAGTTTCTGCAACTGCCACAGGTTTCGATCAAAGATTTTGCGTTCTGCCAGATCAACAACCGTCCGGTAGAGATACTCCGCACAAGATCCCGCCGGTCCGCATGCTTGTGCGATCAATGCAGCGGCCTCATCGAGAGGAATCTTCTGCGTGAGCTGAGATTGCCTCGGGCTCGCCCAGAACGTCAACGCCCGGCGTGTGCCACTCGATGTCTTCACCGAAACCCATTTCACCATGTCGCATACCTCGGCATAGCGTATCTCTCGCGCGAGAAGCTTACGCAGGTCCTGTGTTTTCGTTGCGCAAGGTAACTTGAGGATGAGACCAGAGCAGCTTCCACCCGGCTGCAGCGCGAGCATAAGGCCCGGGGTGTCGGAGGTCGCCCGCAGTCGCTCTATCCTCAGCGAAAATGCGCGATGCCATCCGAATGCGACAGCCTGTTCACTGTCAGCGATTTCAAATCCCGGGTTCCACATCAGGGATCCGTAAGCGAACACCCATATCTCGTCATCGCGCGCCTCCTCCTCGACCCTGTTAACGAGCGCATCAAGCTGCGGAGAAGAAATCGGGGTCCAGTTGGGCTCCGGGCCTTCTTCTTCAACGACCCTCAGCGTTCTGGAGACCAGGTCAGGTGTTAGTTGCAGAGAGCGCAGACGGGATGTGCTGGCTATGGATGTTTGCGGCATCTTGCGGACCATTCTCATGGAGATAGCCGCCGGAGCAATGTCGCATCCGGCGGATCTTGGGCTAGGGTTCCCCTTGTCAGACAGTTGCGCGGTCTATTACTGCGCGGAATGTGATCTCAACGATCTGTTCCGGAAAGGCCAGTGCATTCACTCCGATCAGGTTGCTGGCGCATTGGGGCATCTCGGCGCCGTACATTTCCTTGCGGACTTTCGATCCGGCTGCGAATGCACTAGGAACGTCCAGAACAAAAAGCGTCTCTTCAACGACATCTTCGAGGCTGGCCCCGAACTCGGCGAGGAGCAACTTGGCGTTGACGTAAGTCTGGCGGATCTGGTCTTCCATCTGCGAGAAATCTGCGGGCCGACCATTGGCGTCCAGATTTGCAGGGGCGACGAGATTTCCATCTGCATCGTGGCTCAATTGGCCGGAGATGTAGATCGTGTCTTTGACCTGAACGGCCTGCACGTATCCAAATGCGCGTTCCCACGCGACACCGTGGTTTGCTACCTTCTTGGCGGAGTTGTTGTTCGTCATGGTGGTTTCCTTCGTGTAGCTGGGCAAGATCAAAGGCCCTATTGAATCGGGTGGTGCCCGAGGCGACAGGTGAGTGGGAGGCAGCACCCGTCGCAACCATGATCAAGACTGGATGAAAGTCAGCAGATCGGCGTTCAGGACATCTGCGTTGACTGTCAGCATTCCGTGCGAGAAGCCGGGGTAGGTCTTGAGCGTGCCGTTCTTCAACAGCTTGACGGACTTGTGTGCAGAGTCTGCGATTGGAACGATCTGGTCGTCCTCACCGTGCAGCACCAGTGTCGGAATGCTGATCGCCTTGAGGTCTTCCGTCTGGTCGGTCTCCGAGAACGCTGTGATGCCGTCATAATGCGCCTTGGCTCCGCCCATCATGCCCTGCCGCCACCAGTTCTGGATGACGCCTTCATGAACTGTCGCGCCATCACGGTTGAAACCGTAAAAAGGACCGGCAGGAACATCGCGGAAGAACTGCGCGCGGTTGGCTGCAAGCGCCGACCGGAAGCCATCGAAGACCTCCATCGGGAGACCCTCGGGGTTCGCTGCTGTCTTGACCATGATCGGTGGAACCGCCGACACGAGAACGGCCTTGGCAACGCGACCGGACGGCTCGCCATGCTTTGCAACATAGCGGGCAACCTCGCCACCACCCGTGGAGTGGCCGATATGAACGGCGTTCTTCAGATCAAGCGCCTCAACAACTGCAAATGCGTCCGCAGCGTAATGATCCATATCATGACCCTCGGAGACTTGTGCCGAGCGCCCATGACCGCGCCGGTCGTGAGCGACGACGCGGTAACCCTTTCCGAGAAAGAACAACATCTGCGCATCCCAGTCATCAGACGAAAGCGGCCAGCCATGGTGGAAGACGATTGGCTGGGCATTGTTCGGACCCCAGTCCTTGAAGAAGATTTCGACGCCGTCCTGTGTGGTTATGTATCCCATGGTCTTGTTTCCTTCGAGTGAGGTTGTGTTCTGGGTAGCATCGGATGCGAAGCTGAATGAGGGAGAAATTGCCAATGCCGCTGCTGCTGCACCCGCAGACAGAAGGGCTCCCCGACGGGTTAAGGAAAAGAATGTTTCGGTCATCTCGCGTCCTGCGATTTCGTGATTGAAAACAGGCGACGCTGTGTTCGTCTGACAGGACCAATATTGCTGCTAGCCGTCAGAGGCACAATTGCTCGAATAATTTCGAATCTGTTGCAGTAGCGACAACAATCCTCATGTCTGAGGAAATTGATAATTGGTCTCGTTCCACTGCGCAGGACACCGAGCATTGAAGGGGCCAGTTTTCGCGCTTGCCGCCTGCTGTCCTCGCAAGGAGCTCCAAATGACTCACGATGTCATTCGATCCCCAATTTCTCAATTGCTACGATAAGGATATCATTTCACCGGAAATTATCGGTCGATTTAGCTGCAGAGGATATTTCCTCCCCCATTGCCAAAGTCGACGGCTAACTCGATGCTCCGATTGTCCCTTTCTTCACGAACTCACGCAAGTTGGAGACGCCTTAAGTATCGCACGAGCACCTCACAGTTCAGAAGCCAAGGACGGCGATTGCCGATGAGGAAACATGTGTGGCCGTATCCTCGATCTCCCCGTAAGTCCGCACCGGCGCCTGATCAGTACTCAGCGAGAGCCGGAGCACGGCATCCTAGCGGGCAGCTCTTGACCAACTATTGCCGGACTGCCTGCAGGGATGTTTCCGCGCTTCACCGTCGCCCGATAAGCCAGATTAGATACGGCGCACCAATCATGGCGGCGAACAAACCCAACGGAAGTTCATAAGGAAATGTAACGGTCCGAGCTCCCAGGTCCGCGAATGCCATGATCAACGCACCTAACAAGAACGAGGCGACAAGATGATCTCGTGCTGTTGCAAACCCGGCACGTACGGCAATATGAGGCGCAATCAGTCCCACGAAGCTTAATGGGCCAACGAGTACCGACGCCGCCCCGGTCGCTAGGCCGCATAACGAGAGGATAACAACTCTGCTTGTCCCGATTGGAACACCAAGTGCTTGTGAAGTCGACCGCCCAAGCGGAAGGAGCGTCAACCATCTGATCAGTGTTATGGACGCGACGAGCAACAAAATGGCGATTCCAGCGAGAAAGATAGACGTTCCGGGTGTGGCAGAGGCAGCAGTACCGCCGATCCATGCAAGGATTTGCCAGGATCGTTGGTCACCCGCCGCCATCAGGAACGCCAGAACCGATGAGCTCAGTGAACTTACGGCAATCCCAGCAAGCAACAGTTTTTCCGAAGGCAAGGTCTTTCGGCGTGCGAATGCCAGGACAACCGCCATCGTCGCCAGACCGCCTATCGTAGCCCCTCCGGCGAGTGACGACGGGCCTCCGTTTGGAACCAGTGTGACCACTGCAGCAAAACCAAGACCCGCCCCACCACTCACACCGATAACCTCCGGGCTTGCCATCGGATTACCCGTCAATCTCTGCAGGATTGCTCCAGTAAGTGCCAACAACCCACCCGCTGCGGCTGCCGCAAGTAGACGGGGCCAGCGCCAAGACAAGAGATCGGAAGCATCTACGTAAGATAAAAGAAGCCAGCCTTTCCCATCATTACCGAAGAACAATCCAAGTACGACGACGACTGGTACAATCGCCAAGAGGATTGACAAGCCCTTCCCAAAATGGATCCGCCTAGTGGTCGCCCGGTTTGCCTCCTGGGCTTGGATCGAACGTACTCTGGGGAGTAACCACAGCAGGATCGGACTTCCCACGAGCGCAGTGACGGAACCAGTCGGAAACGTTTCGCCCGTTTCGCCTGACAATACTTGGACCGCTCCGTCACATAGCCAGAGGAAGAGCCCGCCCGCCAATGGCGAAAGCGCAAGGATTGTTGCTGGTCGGCGCACGCCGCAACCCCTGACGAACGCAGGCGCTGCAAGCCCGACAAAACTGATGAGCCCAACGTTTGCTGCGACAACCCCCGCTAACGCAGTTGCGAGGACAGCGACACAAAGCCGGATCCAACGAAGGTCCACTCCAAGCGAACGCGCGCTTTCATCGCCGAGGCCAAGCACGAGGAGCGGCCTGATCAATAGAACGGAAAGAGCTACACCGGCAGCGAGCTCGATTGCCAGTGCTTTGGGGACCCCCCAGTCCTGCTGGCTCAGCGATCCCCCGTTCCATGTCACCAGCGACATGAGATACTCACCCTGCGCCAACGTCAAAGCGGCCGAGATGGCCGCGGCTGTCACACCGACTAGCATTCCCGATACCACCATCGTCACCGGCTCGAATGACGATCTCCAACCAAGAGCGAAAACAACTAAAGCGGCAGATCCAGCACCTGCGAGTGCGACTACGGTGCGTGATCCGTCTAGGACTTGGGGGAAGAAGAGTGTCGCGACGACGATTGCGAGCTGCGCTCCAGCGGAGATGCCAAGCGTCGAGGGATCTGCTATCGGATTGCGAAGCAATTGCTGCAAGAGCGCACCGGATAGGCCAAGCGCCGCGCCAGCCAGGATGGCGACGGCCGCTCGGGGAAAAACGCCATAAAGCAATATGATTTCGTCTAGATCGGATGAGCCTGCACCGAATATCGCGTTGGGCCATCGCGGTAGCGCGACGCGATCCGATGCGCTCACAGCGAATAAGATCACGGCGGCGAACAGGGCTAATACAACCAGCCCCCAAGCTTGCTTCATCTCGCTGCCTCACGCTTCGACAACAAAGCTTCGCTCAAAAGGCGAGCAAAGCGCATACCGGCCAGGACACCGCCGTATGGGTTGATATTGTCAAGCATTATGACCCTACCCTCGCTTACCGGCTTCAGGGAGTTCCAGATCATGCTGCTCTTCAGCGTGCTTCTTGCTTCGACCGGTATGTTGGAGATGATAATGATGCGGGCATCCTCTTGGTCTGCCAGATGCTCTATCGGAACGGGAGCCGCAAATGTGTAGCGCGACTTATCCGGCCAGGCATTGGTGAGGCCCAGGCGAGACAGAATGTCGCCGAACATACTGTCCAGTCCGAAGACACGCACATGCCGAGCATCGCCCACGTTTACGAGGTAGGTTGGCCTTCCTGAAAACGATTCCAAGCTTTCGCGATAGGACGATAACCGGACGTCTATATCGGCCAATACCGAAGCCGCTCTGCTCGTTCTCCCAAGCCTTTCACCAAGGACAGTAACGGCTGCAGTCGCTTTCGCGAAAGGCGCCTCTCCGCGGATATAGAACGGAAGCGACATAATCGGCGCGATCCGCTTCAGCGCCTCTTGATGGCGGGTGTAGAAAGGAGAGATCAAGATCAGTTCGGGCTTTAACAAATGAAGCAGTTCGAAGTTTGGTGTTCCACGAAGTCCTAAATCGACAACGGAACTCGGGATCACTGGCTCCACGGCGTCCAGACGAAACTGGATCAGTTCCGTTGCAGCGATGGGTGTCACTCCAAGAGCGATCGCCGTTTCCATCATCGCCCAGTCGATTGCGGCCAGACGCGGTATGTCATCGGCGATCGCAGGCTTTACAAACATAGACGCAGCGACGCCGAGAATGACATCTCGACGTCGTAATAAGACAGGAGTGATTGGGACCCTATGATTACCAGGTATAGCTGAGCTTCCCTATGACTGTCCGGCCATCGCCGTAATAGCAGCCGAACGTACTACAACTCGCGACGTACTTTTCATCGCCGATATTCTGGAAGTTCAAGGAACCCTTGAAGTTGTCCCTCTGGTATGTCAACGCCACGTCGAAGAGGGTAACGCCGTCAAGGTCAAAGGTGTTTGCACTGTTGCCAAAGCGTTGGCCCACATAGCGGACGCCTCCACCAATACCGACCCCATTGAGAATGGTGTCTTCCTGGAAGCGATAGTTTATCCACAGGCTCGTCGCATTGCGCGGAACATTTTCGACACGATTGCCATCATCGGCACCTGCTCCAATTCTGGCATCTGTGTAAGTATAAGCCGCCCGCAGATCAAGGCCCTCAATCAGGCTGACGACACCCTCCAACTCGACGCCTCGAACCTGAACCTCACCGATTTGCTCTGTGACGCCATTAACGGTGCGCAGGACGTTAGTTTGGTTTAAATCGAACACCGCCGCAGAAAGGAGACCGTTCCAGTTCTCTGGCTGGTACTTGATCCCAGCTTCCCACTGCTGTCCTTCACTCGGCTTGAAGTCTGCTCCTGCAGAACTGGCGATCGGGTCAAAAGAGGTAGCATAACTAACGTAGGGAGCGATGCCTCCATCGAACAGGTAGCTAAGGCCCGCCCGGCCAGTCAGTTTTTGATCGTCCTGATCGAGGGAACGCGATACGCCCGTCAGACCATTCGTCGTCGAACCTCGCGTTGATGCCCAGTCCTGTCGCAGGCCAAGCGTTGCACGCCAGCTGTCGTAGGCCAACTCATCCTGAACATAGACACCGATTTGCGAAAGGTCGCTCTTAACCGTCGTGTTGAGTGTGGGAGCAAGCAGACCGATTGGCCCACCGTAAATGGGATCGAGAACATCGAGCGGCGTCGCCCGGAAAAATCGCGTCCGGACATCATTGTCGAAATAGCGATAGTCGAAACCAAACAACACCTTATGATCGACTGCTGCGGTCGAGAATTCCGCTGTCAGGTTATTGTCGATGTTGAATGTCTTCAGATTTTCGTCTTGGAAGGTCGCCGTACGGGCAAGCGTTCGACCGTCAGCCCCGAGCCCTGCCGACCCCATACCGAGGGCCTGATATTCCCAGTCGAAATCTGTGTAACGAAAGTTCTGACGAAAGGCCCAGACCTCGTTGAACCGGTGCTCGAACTCATAACCAAAATTCGTGAGCGTCCTGCTGGAGTCATCGAAATTTTTGTCACCGACAAAAAAGTCGCGAGGAAGTTTGAAGTTCGAGTTTCCCAACACGTATTGCGGAGGCAGGCCTGATGGGGTGCTGGGATTATCGTGTTGAATACTCGTGAGAATCGTCAGCGACGTGTCGTCGTCAGGCTTCCAAGTCAAAGCCGGCGCTATGAAATATCGGTCGTTATCCAGATAATCTGTTTGTGCACCTGAAGTCTTCGCAAGACCTGTCAGGCGATAAGCAAACTCGTCATGGTCGGGGATGACGCCACCAAGGTCAAAAAATCCGCCGTAATTGTCATAGCTACCTATTTGAGTGCCGACTTCACCGAAGTTCTCGAACTGAGGGCGTTTGCTGACTTGGTTGATGATTCCACCTGGGTTGCCCTGTCCGTACATAACCGACGCAGGGCCACGAAGCACGTCGACTCGCTCAAGACCGTAGATTTCTACAGTTGGCGCACCCGCTGTACGCATCAGTTTAAGGCTGTTGAGATATTGAAGCTGTCTACCATCGAACCCGCGAACAATGGGCGAATCAAAGCGAGGATCCGACCCAAACGGCTGACCGACCACACCCGCTGAGTAATTCAGAGCCTCACCCAGGGTTTGAGCTGCTTGTGCCTCGATCTGATCACGGGTCACCACCGATATCGATTGCTGCGTTTCAAGAATAGGCGTTCCGGTCTTTGAAGCCGTTGCGCTGGTTTTTGCGACATATCCGTCAACTGGGCCACGCGGATCCCCCTTCCCTGCTCCCTGTACAACGATCGTCTCGAGCGTCGTGGATTGCTGCTCTTGAGCGCGGGCCACCTCAAAGTGGGAAACGGTCAAGACCATCGATGTCGTTATAATGAGATTGGATCGAAAAAGACGCATGCTGCCCCCGCGCGTATAAACTAGACAAAATTAATCATCTTTCTATCGACACGGGGGTGACAAATCAAATAGATGAAAACGTCTTTTTTCAGAAGACTGACTTCTATTATGGACACCTTGAAGGTATTCGGACGAGGATTTCCAATGAAACAACGCGGTAGGCAGCGCACAACGAATTTCGAGCTTAGGCACTTGCGATATTTTATTGCCGTGGTTGAGGAGCGAAATTTTGAACGGGCGGCGGCTAGGCTTGGGATAGCGCAGCCGGGTTTGAGTCAGCAAATCATTGGACTGGAATCGATCGTGGGGCTTCCCTTGCTCGATCGGTCGAGGCGGTCGGTCAATCTGACCCCGACCGGACAAGCGCTTTATGAAGACGCCGTGAAAATCGTTGCGCAAGCGGACGCGACGTTGGCGCAGCTCAAGCGGGTTGGGCGCGGTGAGACTGGACGGATCACAATCAGCTATGTCGCCTCGGCGGCTTACTCCGGCGTCTTAACGGAGTCGCTTTCGTCGTTCAGACGCGGGTTGCCTGACGTTGAACTCCAATTGGTCGAGATGGAAATGCGTCAGCAGCTTCAGAGGATCAAGGACGGAGAGGTCGACTTCGGCTATATCCGCCCTCCAGCTCCCATCCCCTCAGAACTTAACTCCACGGTCGTTCTACGCGAACCGCTCGTCGTCGCCCTAGCGAGCGGGCATAATCTGGCCGCAAAAAAAGCGGTTCACCTATCGGACTTGCGTTCGGACACATTCATAACACCGCGACAGCCCGTGGATATCGGCTTCCACGCGAACACCTTGGATGCCTGCGGTGAAGCAGGATTCAAACCAAAAATAAACGCCAACGGTCGTGACTTTACGACAATCGCTAGCATGGTTGCAGTGGGGATCGGCATTGCCCTCGTTCCGGAGAGCCTGCAATGCTTGTGCCTTCCAGGCATCCGTTATCTGCAACTGATAGACAACGATGTAATGACGGACCTGGCGGTCGTTTATCGGAAAACTGAGAGCAAACCTGCAGTGAGAGCCTTTATAGCACATCATCGGGGGTAAGGAGCCGAAATGCTTTCGTCCTTGCAAATTCCGGGAAATCCACTCGATCATGGTGTTCCCTAGTGCGTTAGAAGGTCCATAAGCTTTCAATTTGGGCAACGGGCTTTTGTCTGAGAGTCGATTCAGAAAGGCAGATATAGGCATCCAGTTCAGCGATCCATCCAACGCTCTTCGTCACCGCTATCCAAAAAATTTGGAGCCATAGCTCTTGACAGGATTCGAACCGTAACCAGACAAATCTTAGCTCATACAAATCAGATACGTCTCTGATTTTAAAGATTAAGTGACTTCATTCCGCCGCCACCTTCTCATCTGCCTTCCGGCTTTCCCATTCCTGTGGTGTCAGCGTATTGATATCGAACTGATCACGGGTGCGGGTATAAGTGTGCCCACCCATGCGGCCGACGGCATCCATGAGCTGCTGGTCAATGTGCAGATTGGACGCATTCACCGCATCGCTGCGGACGAATACGCCGACGACTTCTCCGAGGATGATTTCGCGGGCCGGGCCGACCTGAAGCGTCGTGTGCCGGCGACATTCCAGGGCAGCGGGGGCGGCGAGGATACGGGGGCTTTTCACCATCTGGCCGGGTGCCGTGGCAAGGCCCGCCTCCTCCATCTCGTCAACTTCGGGGCCAAACTTGATGGCGCAGACTTCGATCTGGTCGACCAGCGCGTTATCGCAGATGTGGACAGTGAATTCGCCGGTCTCGCGGATATTACGGGCGGTGTCCTTGAAGCGCATGTCCGAATAGTTCTAGACGCCGATGGCGACGATTGCCGGGTCGTGGGTCAGGACATTGAAGAAACTAAAGGGACCGGCGTTTGGCTGCTCGTCCTTGTTCACCGTCGTCACCAGTGCGATCGGACGCGGAATGACGGTTCCGATCAGGATTTTGTAGCGTTCGCGTTCGCTGAGTTTTGCGAAATCGAAATGCGAGTGTTCGGTCATATTAGTCCTCGGCAGCGATGCGGTGGGTTTCAAGCGGGGTGTGGCGGGAGAGGTTTTCAAACCCGTCCTTGGTGACGACATACATGTCACCGACATTACAGCCTGCAAACAGAAGATTAGCGGACCAACTGCGTTTGGAAGCGTGCTTACTTTTTGCCACAAATATTTCGATAAAAGATTGAGATGCCTTGTTCAGCACCTTTAAGAGTGGCAGGCATTATTTGATTTGATAATTGACTTTACCCTGGAGGACCTTTTGTTCAGAAATCTGGCTTTCGTTTCGGTGCTTGTTGCAGGTGCAGCCCAAGCTGCAGATCAGACCTACATTGTGACAGGTGGACAAGTGAGTGTTCCAGTGGGCCTTACTGTTCAGGTCAAAACAATCACGGTCAGCGACGCTTCAACGAAGGTACGCTTGCTTGCAAGTTTCGACAGTCATCAAACGCTCTCCGTCAACATGAACGATGGCGAGAATGCCTATCTGTCCTGGGGCGAAGGCGAGCAGGATCGGCTGCATATGCGTCAGATTGCTGATAACAAGTGGATGCGCATCTCCAATGGAAAGACGATGGAAGGTGACCTTGTCTTTCCCGGCGTTTTCCCCCCGGAGGTGAAAAAAGTGTCGCTCGTCTTCAATCCTGGAAAATCCGGTGATGATACGAGCGCACCTGGCGTAACGGTGCCCTTGGAACTGAAACAATGAGATGGGCGATTATTCTGTCGCTTTTTCTCACAAGTCCAGCCGCTGCATCGCAATATTCCATCACCGTGACGTCCACGCCGCCGGACGAGCAGCTATCGAGTTTCCGCGAAATCGAATTCGCTGCTTCCACGTTCAAAGAGCATACCGAGCAGAGTACAGGTTCGTTCTCGTCTGAAACATCATCCTTTGGCCTGAAGGATATGGACGACGAGACGCGATTGAAAACCGAGGACACGCTCGTCAAACTCGGAGCAAGGCAGGTGAATGGCCGCATTCTGGTGAGCCTGCCGAGCGATGTTTTGTTTGATTTCGACAAGTCCAACATCCGACCAGACGCTGAAGCAACTCTCTCGCAACTGTCGGAGGTGTTGATAACAATGCACGACAGTCGCGTTGAAATTACCGGCCACACCGATTCAAAGGGGAGCGATGGATACAACGACAAGCTTTCCATCCGCAGGGCCAATTCGGTAAAGGCGTGGCTCGAAGAAAATGGCGTTACGCAGAAGATGAGCACCGCGGGCAAGGGCGAACGATTTCCTGTGGTTCCAAACCAAACGGCGTCGGGCGCAGACGACCCTGTTGGGCGACAAAAAAACCGTCGTGTAGAATTTGTAATCGGAGGGAATTGATATGGCGCTGGTTGTTTGTCCAGAATGCGAGGGCCGGGTATCTGAAAAGGCGTTCGCCTGCCCTGCCTGCGGTTATCCGATGAGCGGCAAAGATCCTAAAAGCGGCTGGCCGGGCGTTATCGGAGGTATCGCTGGAACCTATATCTCGGCGCAAGCTCTCATCACGATCATCGTCGGATGCGTCATGTTCCTGTCTTTCGCCGCGATCATGATCGCGGCGATCTTGAGTTGATTTCGCGAAATTTACGCTGACAGCCTGCTGGTGACAAGCAGACCTCAGAGCGAAATGCCATCGAGCCCTTCGGGAGTGTCACCGATTGTGCGGAGCTCGTAGCCGGTTCGGCTGGGAGTTTCCACGGGAAAGCGGCGACTATTCATGATGCGTCTAATGCTGCGTCCACCGCAGCATGTCGACATCGTATCCGAGCGCCTTGGCCCTCTCGACGAGCATGTTACGGGCCTTTTGTGTGGGTTTTGGTACCCGCGTCAGAATCCATAAATAACGACCCGAAGGTTCGCCGACTATCGACCAAGAATAGTCGGCGGCGCGATCCAGGATCCAGTAATTCCCGTAAATTGGGCCGAAGAACGATACTTTTAGCTTGGCGTTGCCGCTATCCGGCACAGTTTTTGCCCTGCCTTCGGATTCTTTACGCCTACCGTGTACTCCGCCTTCCAGGCAGGTGTTGAGCACGCGGACCATGCCATCTTTTCGAAGTGAGTAGTCAGCAGTCACGGCCTCGCAATCGCGCTCAAACTGGTTCTCATAGCGCGCCAGCTCGAACCAGTGACCTAGGTATCGGTCGATTTCGACCGGTTTGACTGGCTGAGGCACCGACGGATTGCCTGATGGCCCTACTGGGCTGCACGCAGCCAACACGGCGCCAAACATCGTTATGATTGCGATATTTAGTTTCATGCCGTCAGAATACATTGGGTGACCGAAAGTTCCAGCCGCTCGTTCGCTATGGAGGGCGCGCCCATCCCCGGCTAGCCGTAGAGATCGTACTATCAGAGCCTATCAATTATCAGTGCCGCCAACCGCCGAAGTTTCGCAAGGCCACGTAAAACAACCTTCACCGCCTTGAACCAATACGAATTGTCGGCAACCATGTTTCTTGTATCCGATATGTTGATCGCACCTTGGCGGGATGATACCGACCTAGCGTATCGAGCTTCAATCGCAGAAGAGCTCTTCGGGGTAGCGGGCACATACAACATCAAAGCTGGCGTCAATGTGCGCTAACCGGTTGGAACTTGAGGCTTACGACGGGACATTTGCTGTCACGAGGCTAACCACAAAGTCACTGATCGGCACCAGACGCGAGAGTTTCCGGTGGCGCACCAAGGTAACCGACCTAGTCATGAGGAGATGGCGAACTGGAGCTTGCTTCTCAAGTGATAGCGCCGATCATTGTTGAGCGACGGCAGCCCCTCCTGCGGATCGGTTGCGATCTATGACGGCTCCTTTCAGGCCGCAAACATTCGGGAAACGGCGTCATCGCCGCATTGCTTCAGCAGGCTGGCATCAAGGTCTATTCCGACCACCAGATTGATGAACTCGCCAGCTTTCTCAGCTAAGTCATAAAAAAACGCCGGAGATTTCTCCCCGGCGTTTCTTGTGTTTCATGATGTCGGCGAGGGTCAGCTCGCGCGGCGCATCTCTTGCGCCATGCCGTGCAGGCTTCCGTTCTGGGAGCCGGAGACACGGAATGTGCGGATGAGGTTGAGCAGTTCTTCTGTATCGACGGAGAGCGATTCAGCCGATGCCGTGGTCTCTTCCGCCATGGCGGCATTGTGCTGTGTCGCCAAATCCAGCTGGTTCAGCGATGACGAGATGGAGCGCAAGGTCGTGTCCTGCTCGGAGGCCGAATGCGCGATCTTGCCGACGATGTCGTTTGCCGATTTGATCTGGTCGGAAATGCGTTTCAGCGCTTCGCCGGCCTCGCCAACAAGACGAACGCCGTTTTGCACCTGGCTGGAGGATCGGGCGATCTGGTCCTTGATTTCCTTGGCGGCAGCCGCAGAGCGCTGGGCCAGTTCGCGCACTTCCTGGGCAACCACCGCAAAGCCCTTGCCGGATTCACCGGCACGTGCGGCCTCGACACCGGCATTAAGCGCCAGAAGGTTGGTTTGGAAGGCAATTTCGTCGATCACGCCGATGATCTTGGAGATTTCGGCAGAAGACTGCTCGATGCCGGTCATTGCGCCGATGGCTTCTTCCACCACGCGGTCGCTGCGGGTGGCTTCGGTGCTGACGGCACCCACGCGCTTTGCGGCTTCATGTGCACCGTCTGCTGTCTGGCGCACGGCAACGGTCAATTCGTCGAGGGCGGCAGATGTCTCTTCCAGATTGGCAGCCTGTCGTTCTGTGCGCTGCGAAAGCTCGCTGGACGCCTTGCGGATTTCATCCTTGGAGCCGCCAATGTCGATGCCCTTGGAATTCACGCGCGCCATGGCGGCATCGAGATGCGCCAGCGCTTCGTTGAAGTTGTCGCGCAGATCGGCATAGCGTGTGCCAAGGTCGCGGCAGCGAACGGTAAGATCGCCCTGTGCCAGTTTTTCCAATGCTTCGCCGATGGTGGCCACCACGCGTGCCTGAAGTTCGGCTTCGCCACGCTGGGTGTCCAGGTTGCTCTGACGCTCACTATCCAGCTGGTTCTGCTGCTCTTCCTGACGGAGCTGCATGTCGTGGCGCTCGCGTACCTTTTGCTGAAGTGCTTCTGTGGCCTTCGCCATCATGCCCACTTCGTTCTTCATGTTGGTATGCGGAATAGCCATGGCCACATTCTCGTTGGCTACTTCGCCCAGAGCGTTGTGAATTTCGCTCAGCGGTTTTGTGATTCCACGAATGATAACGATAGCCGCTGCGATTGCGAAAATGAGAATGCCAAAGCCGATGCTGATCGCCTTCCAGATGGCGTTGTTCACTTCGGCCTCAAGGTCGTCCATGTAGAGGCCGGTATTGATGATGACGCCCCAAGGCTTATACTCTGCCGCATAAGCGGTCTTGCGGAAAAATGCGTCCTTGTCGGCACCTGGTTTGCTGGCCATGAAGTCGACGCGCCCGCCGCCCTTTATTGCCAGATCGACCAGCTTTTCACGGTAGAGGTTGCCAGTCGGATCTGGCTTGTTTTTGAAATTCTGACCAATACGCTTGGTGTCGTAATGGAACAACATGTTGATGTCCCGATCATAGGCAAAAAAGTAGCCGTCCGGCTCGTAACGCATGGAAACCAACAGATCAAAGGCCTGCTGGCGGGCCTGTTCCAAGGTCAATTGACCAGCTTTCGCCTTGTCATCGTAAAGTTTCAGAACGGAAATTGCTGTTTCGGTCTCGGTTCGCAACATCTCGTAACGCTGCTGATAAATCGTCTCGGACGAAGACCGGATCTGGAAGAAGGTTGCTATGGAGAAGGCAAGAACCAGACCTCCGACAAGGAGGGCAAGCTGCGTGGAAATCTTGAGACGCTTCATAAGGACCTGCGAAAATGCATCGACTAACCGCCGTCAGCATTCCTCTCGGAACTCCCCCATGACAGCAGGCGGTGCTCCGCCAATGCTTGATGCATCTCAAGCAAATTAGAATATATTTATTAAAAAAAAGGGTACGTGTGTTCGACGTCGTGCTGGATAGGCGAAAATATAAGCTGCGGTTCAGGTTGAGACCTGTCCGGCAATGTATTGTACGAGGTGCTTTGAACCATGGGTTCCTGAGACATCGTTACGGAGTTTACACTCATGCTAAGGGGTTTTCCAAGTTTTCAATAGCATCGCAACAAATTTCTCGGCCGCTGGGGATAGAACGCTGCTTCTTCTTTGGACAATTCCTATAGTTCTCGAGACAACCGGCTCGACGATCGGGCGTGACACCAGAAAAGGGTGATCCTCTTGCGGAGTTGCCAGTCGCGGTAAAACCGAAATCCCAAGACCCGCCTCAACGAGCCCCAGTGAAGTGTTGAGGTGTGTTACCTCATAGGACCAGTTCAGCTTCAGATTGTGTCTGGCGAGAGCGCCATCGAGGAGCGTCCTGTTCCCGCTAGAGCGATCTACGACCACAAGCGGATATTCCTCCAACTGATTCCATTGGATCGTTTCGAATTGGGCGAGCGGATGATCTTTCCTCATAGCGAGAACGAATGGGTCATCGATGAGTGGCTCAAAGGAAAGATCTGGATCTGAGTTTCCCATGAGGTTAATGCCAAACTCCACCTCACCCCGTGCCACTGCTTGAAGACCTTCGTTCGCGGTAAGGTCACGAATTCGAAGGCGAATGTGAGGATATTGTTCGCTGAATGTCCTTATGACGATTGGAAGAAAATAGAAAGCTGCAGTTGGGACACAGGCCATGGTGATCAGCCCGCGCCTTTGCGTGCCATCCTTCATAGCAAACAACGAGCCATCGAACTCTTCGAGCATACGCCGGACGAGCGGCATGACTTCCTGACCCATAGCTGTCGGAGCGACATGACGCGTGGTCCGCTCCAGCAAAGGTGCACCAATGGATTGCTCAAGTTTTTGGATGCGTCGGGTCAGCGCCGGCTGTGAGATGTGTAGAGCATCAGCGGCTCTGTGAAAACTCTCCAACTCAACCACTGCTTGAAAAGCGCGCAAATCGAGAATTTCGCAATTGATGCTCATATCGCAATAAACCTCCAAAACATTGCATTTAACAAATAACGCTGTCTTGCCCATATTGCAACAACCCGATGGATTGATCCATCAAATGCAAGATTGAGGCGAATATGAACGACCTTCAAAAGATACCTTGTGTGCTGATGCGCGGCGGAACATCTCGCGGGCCGTTTTTTCTGGCGTCGGACCTTCCACGCGACCAAGCTGAGAAGGATGCCGCCCTTTTATCGATCATGGGTTCCGGACATCCCCTTCAAATCGATGGCATAGGCGGCGGAAATCCGGTCACCTCAAAGGTCGCGATCATTGGCCCCTCTAAGGTGAAGGGAGCCGATATCGACTACCTTTTTGCCCAGGTTCGCACAGATCGGCAATATGTCGACTACTCGCCCAATTGTGGCAACATGCTTGCTGCCGTAGGACCCTTTGCAATCGAGGCCGGGCTCGTTCAGGGACAGGGCACAGATACACTTGTTCGCATCCACAACGTGAATACCGGCAAGTTGATCGAGGCCAAGGTACCTACCCACGGCAATGAAGTCATCTATCTCGGTGATGCCTCAATTGATGGTGTTCCTGGTTTGGCTGCTCCGATCGCGCTGACTTTCATGGATGCCGCAGGCGCCAAAACCGGCAAGTTGTTGCCCACCGGTAAGCCTGTCGACATCATTGATGGCGTTGCCGTGACGGCAATAGACTGCGCGATGCCCATGGTGCTCATGCGCGCTGCAGATCTGGGCTTGACGGGCTATGAAGATCCTAAAGCGCTGACCGCAAACCATGAATTGATCGAACGGTTAACCCGCATACGCATCAAGGCTGGTGAACTCATGGGTATGGGTGACGTAACCGACATGGTCATCCCCAAGCCAGTTTTGATATCTCCCGCCCGTAAGGGCGGAACCCTATCCGTGCGGTACTTCATGCCCAACGAATGCCACCCTGCACTGGCGACGACCGGCGCGGTCGGCATTGCCACGGCGGCGGTGACGGATGGAACCGTCGTATTTGAAGACACGGATAAACCCGCTGTACCGACCCAGGTTCAGATCGAGCATCCGGCAGGCCGTCTCGATGTTCAACTGGAGATAAGAAACGGTGCAATAACGGCTGGTCTCGTGAGGACGGCCCGCCGACTTTTCGAAGGATACGTTTTCGCAAAGCCGAATACGGCGATTGAAAACGCCGCTTAAACGACGCCAGATAGGCGAATTACTTTAGATAACCGGGAGGAGAACCCTATGCGTAAATACTTGTTAGCAACAGCAGCGCTCTGTGCACTTGCAGCATCCGCAAACGCAGAATCCGTCAGAATGAGTGTCGGATCCTATAATCTCAACAACCTGCCCTTTCCCGTGGCTGCGAGCCTTGGTTACTACAAGGATGAGGGGCTTGATGTAACGACAGAGAACTTTGCCCAAGGTGGTTCCAAGGTTCTACAGGCACTCGTCGCCGGTTCCACAGATGTTGCAGTCGGTTTCTACGATCACACGATCCAGATGCAGTCGCAAAACAAGCACGTTGTCGGCTTCGTGATGCTGGCGCGCAATTCCGGACTGGTTCTTGCCGGGACCAACGATACAGACTTCGACCCCGCAAAGCCCGAGACGATCAAAGGCAAAAAGGTCGGCATCACCTCTCCCGGCTCCTCCTCGGACTTTTTTATTCGCTATTATCTGAAGCAGCACAATCTGAGTGAAGACGATATTTCCATCATTGGCGTCGGTTCTGGCGCAGCAGCCGTGGCCGCTTTGCAGCAGGGGAAAATCGACCTGCTGGTCAACTATGATCCAGCGGCTACGATTGTCGTTGAGCGTGGATTGGGTAAGATTTTGATCGATGCACGCAGCGACCAGGGTGCCAAGGACGTCTACGGCGGCATCTATCCGACGTCCGTTCTTTATGCCACTCAAGACTACATCGACGCACATCCCGAGGTAATTCAGAAAGTGACCAACGCCACCGTCAAGGCGTTGCATTGGATGAAGGCGCATTCAGCCGAAGAGATCGTCGAGAAGCTCCCTGACGACTTCGTATCTGGCGACAAGCAAACTTACATCAAGGCTGTGGAAGCCGCGAAAGCCATCTTCTCGGAAGACGGAAAGTTCGTTCCGGGTGATCTGGAAACACCTTTGATGGTTCTAAAAAGCTTCAACGAGGCGGTCGCGAAGGCCACAATTGATCTCAACACGACCTACACCAACACGTTCGTAGAGGCCACGGCTTCGAAGCCGGCAAACTGAGGGTATGTCAATGTCTTCGACAATCAGAAAGTTAACGCCCGTGGCAGATGTTCAAGCCAAACCGATGGTAACAATTGATGACGTCACGATGGCGTTTGGTTCGTTTGTTGCCGTTCAGGACGTCAATCTTAACGTTGGCGATGGAGAGTTTCTCTCCATTGTCGGGCCGACCGGTTGCGGGAAATCGACGATCCTTAACGCTATAGCCGGTTTGTTGAAGCCAGCGAAAGGCACCGTTGCTATCGACGGCGCAGCTGTCAACGGCGTTCAGAACAACATCGGCTACCTGTTCCAGCAGGACGCTCTTCTTCCGTGGAAAACTGCGTATCAAAATGTCGAGTTAGGGCTCATGTTCAGAGGCGTGCCAGAGGTAGAGCGGCGCGGCAAGGTGCTGGCATGGCTAGAAAAAGTTGGCCTGAAAGGTTTTGAAGCACGCTTTCCTCACCAGCTTTCCGGTGGTCAGCGCAAGCGTGTGCAGATGGCGCAGGCTCTCATCACCGAACCCAAGGTCATCTTGATGGATGAGCCGTTCTCAGCGCTCGACATCCACACCAGACACCTCATGCAGAACGAGCTTTTAAGGCTTTGGCAGGAAGACCGAAGGGCAGTCGTGATGATCACGCATGATCTCGAAGAAGCCATTGCTCTAGGCGATCGCGTCGTCGTGCTCGCAGCCGGTCCGAAGAGCCGTGTTATCGAGAGCTTCCCCGTCGATCTGGAGCGTCCGCGCAACGTGGCGGAAATCAAACTCGATCCAAAATTCATGACTCTGTACCGCGATATTTGGGCATCCCTGCGCGGCGAAGTGGAGAAAAGCTATGCACGCCATTAACATTCGCCTCATTCAGGTCGCGCTTCTCGTTGTCATCCTGGGTGGCTGGCAGCTCGGCGTTTCCACCGGCGTGATAGATCGCTTCTTCTTCCCCGCTCCGTTCGACATCGTAAAACAGGTCATCACCTGGATCGCAGACGCTGGTTTCTACAAGCACGTCGGCATTACACTGAGTGAGACGGTTCTCGGCTATCTCATTGGAACAGGCCTCGGCGTCGCAGCGGGCGTATGGCTTGGACTAAGCCCATTCGTCGCACGCGTGCTGGATCCCTTCATTAAAGCGGTCAACGCAATTCCGCGCGTTGTCCTAGCACCGATCTTCGTCCTATGGCTGGGGTTAGGCCTCTGGTCGAAGGTTGCCCTTGCAGTGACGCTCGTATTCTTCGTGACATTTTTCAACGCCATGCAGGGTGTGAAAGAAGTGAACCCAGTCGTCTTGTCGAACGCTCGCATTCTCGGCGCAAAACGTTCCGACCTTCTGCGCCACGTCTACTTCCCTGCTGCTGCAAGCTGGATCTTGTCCTCGCTTCGCACATCGGTTGGTTTTGCTGTCGTCGGCGCGATCATCGGTGAATATCTCGGTGCATCGGCAGGCCTCGGCTACCTGATTGCTCGCTCGGAAGGTAACTTCGATGCGGTGGGCGTATTTGCAGGTATCATTATCCTGGCAATGTTTGTCCTCGTCATCGATCTCGTGCTCGATTTTGTCGAGAAGAAATTGATAACCTGGAGGCCCAATGCGGGCGAAGAACGGCCAGCATAAGCAAGCGAATTGGCATTTGGAAAGGGGTGGTCGATTGATCGCCCCTTCTTATATTCGTATCCTTGTCGCAACTCAACGACGATATTTAACACCCTCGCCGCACTTAAAAGAACCGAAAGCATGGTCATGCGTCGATCGCAATAATCGTTCTCTTATTTGCATTTCACATAGTGGCGTTTCTTCCGCTACTGTCCTGAAAGAGGATATCCTGCTGGCCTTGGAGTGGCTGAGCAGCTGGGAGGAAAACATGATATTTCTGCATAGGGTAGCATCACTTAGCGTGATGTCGATCTCGCTCGCCTACACTTTCTGCTTACCCGCAAGAGCGGTCGAACAAGACACGTCTACATTGTGTTCCGCGTTGGAGAAAGCAGATATTTCGGCATCCAAAATAAAGCTCCCGACCACGGGCGCGGAAGTGATATCCACTACTCTGATCAAAGCTTCTGATCAATCCAATCAAAACGGCGAATATTGCAAGATCATGGGAAAGACAAAGCCGGTCGATCCAAAAGCACCTGATATCGTCTGGCAGGTCAATCTCCCAACCGCTTGGAATGGCAAGCTGCTGCAATATGGCGGCGGTGGCTATAATGCCAGCGTGCCACCAACGACGGAGAAGACAACACTTGGCCTAGACGTTGCGCCCACTCCGCTAGCGCAAGGATACGTCACATTCGGAAGCGATTCAGGACATCAGGCGCCCAACGCGGATGACGCTTCGTTTGCCAAAAATGACGAAGCTATGCTGAATTACGGCTATATGCACATCCAAAAAACTCTCGATGTCGCCAAGGTTCTCGTCCAAAAAAGATACAACAAGCCGATATCCAGAGTATATTTCCAAGGTGGCTCTACAGGTGGTCGCGAGGGGTTGACGGCGGCATCCCGCTGGCCGGAATCTTATGATGGTATTCTCACGAATTATCCTACGGCCAATTTCGTTGGCCTCAGACTATGGGGCGCAGGCCTTGCACGTGCGGTCTATGATAATAATTCAGCCGGATGGATTCCACCGAAGCTGGTAGAGACGATTTCAAAAGAGGCCTTAAAGTCTTGCGATGGGCTGGATGGTGCCGAAGACGGCATGATCAGCAACATGCAAGCATGCCGCGCTCAGTCAAAAGTCTTGGTCAAGCGCCTCGCCTGCAAAGGTGACACAATTGGAAAGCCCGAAGACTGCCTCACGAAAGCGCAGATCGACCGTACGCTGAATATCTATCACGAGGGCTATTGGCTGCCCTACGAGCTGGCAAACGGCATAGACACCTATCCCGGCTATAACAGCTTGGAAGGCATCATGATGCAACTGGGATCAGAGCCTCAAATCCGTAATCCTCCGGTGTCCGGTCCGAATGCCCATCACTCCAGCCGCTCGTTCGAATTTCTGCAAAATTTCGTTTCGCCTGACCAGCCACTCAATCTTTTATCCTTCGATATCCGCCAACCGGGCAAGCTCAAGAAAAGGATCGTTGAACTTTCGGACATCATCGGCGCGACACGGACCGACTGGTCGGCCTTTAGCGCCCGCGGTGGCAAAATCATTTGGCTTCAGGGCGATGACGATCCGAGCGTAAGTCCCCTCGGCAATGCCAAACTGTTCGAGTCGATCGTCGCAAAAATGGGCAAAGTAAAAGTAAGCGAATTTATGCGATTCTATCTTGTTCCAGGGCTGGCCCATGGAGGCGGTCGCTTCTCACCAACCTGGGACAATCTGACGGCTTTGGATAATTGGGTGGAAAACGACGTTCCGCCTGCACGCCCGATCGTTCTGGATGCCACCAAATCCCCCACGAAGGGACGCACTCGTCCTCTTTGCGAATATCCGTCATGGCCGAAATACAAAGGTGATGGCGACATTGCGATGGCGTCCAGCTTCACCTGCGCAACCAACTGACAACCAATCAATGCCCTACGGGAGGATATCAATGGCCTTTGGTCCTAAACTATCAAGACGCTCTGTTCTTGCAGCATCGGCAGTCTCCACCTTTACGGCTGTCGGCCTGATCAAACAGACAGCATCTGCGGCAGATCCAATCTCATGTGCTAGTCCTTCGTCGGACAAACCATGGAAGACCGTCAAGGACGTTGCATCGGCTGGTTGGTCGCAAGAGAAACTTGCGCAGATGGAAGCGAAACTCTACCCGCTACCCACATCATCGATGATGGTCGTGCAGGGCGGTGAGATCGTTTATCGTTACGGGAATATTTCTGATGTCAGCTACCTTGCGTCAGCCAGAAAAAGCGTCTTGTCGATGTTGTTCGGGCGTTATGTGGATGAAGGCAAAATCGATCTGAACATGACAATAGGAGATGTCGGCATCGAGGAGGATGACGGACTTCTGCCTTTGGAAAAAACCGCAAGAATCAAGGATCTGCTGACATCGAGCTCCGGCGTCTATCATGCGGCGGGTAGTCCCGGTGGTAACGAGAACACGCCGGAACGTGACACGACCGCGCCAGGCTCCGTCTTTCTGTACAACAATTGGGACTTCAATGTTCTCGGTGCCATTTTCGAAAAACGGACCGGCAAGACAGTTTTCCAGGCGCTGAAGGAAGATATAGCCGAACCGCTGGGCTTTGAGGATTTCGAAATCGATAGACAGCGAATGATGGGCTATGAAAACCAGTCTCGTTACCTCGCCTACCACTTGTTCCTCTCCGCTCGCGACATGGCGCGCCTGGGGCAACTGATGCTCCAAAACGGAAAGTGGCACGGGAAGACGATCGTGCCGGAGACTTGGATCACCGAGAGCACCAAAATGCGGTTTACGCCGGAACAGGCCAAGAGCAAGGAAGGCCTTGGATATGGTTATCTCTGGTGGATACCAACATCCAGCGATCCCGCATTCGAAGGCTCCTACCTGATGAATGGCAATTTTGGGCAGTTCATTCTGTGCCTTCCCGCCATCGACACGGTCATCGTTCATCGCCGCGCCGTCACGGACGAATTTGCAGTCGCCCGAAATCTTGGGAAAACCACCTACGAACCGGCAAAGGTCACCGCTGGCGATTTCCTCAAAATTGCCGAAGCGGTCGTGGCTGCCAGAACATAAGCATGGCTCTGGAACAGGGTTCCGAAACGCGTCCTTTCTGGCGGTCTACCAGTCAGGATGTGCTCCAGTTGCCTGTTCAGTCCCCTGCTGCGGCAGGTTTCGCTTGCGTTTGTGCTCGCAGGCGAGTTCCTGTCTTTTCGGAGTGATCTCACTTGGATCATGGGAAGTTTCAAAAAGGCAGGCAGGGCTCGAATGCAGCGGTTTCAATTGGGGTCGATAGACCTCAACCTTTTAAAGGTCATCTATGCCCTGGTCGTGAAGGGCAATATGACAGCTGCTGGTCAATATATCGGTCTTTACCAGCCTGCAATGAGCCACGCGCTGAAACGCGTGCTCGCCATAACCGGTGACGACCTGTTCAAGAAGACCTCGGGTGGCTTCGTAATGACCCGGTATTGCACAGAGATATTTCCTGTGGTGAGGCGTATCATCGAGGATACGGAACGGTCATGCTGTCGAAGCAAAGCTTTGAGCCTGCGAGGTCCCACCGGGTATTCAGAATTGGAATGAACGACTATTTCTCCGTCGTTCTGATGCCTCGTAAATATCACTGAGTGAAATCCATACCTTAATCAAGGACATATCAATGCCATCGCGGCATCTCTAATCTCTGGCCGCAGCATCCCAGCTTGCCATCGCCGATCTGACGGCGCCACGGATCGATGCGATTGATACGCCATCGCGGGCTTGGATCGAGACGCCGAGCAAGATTGCATCGTAAAGAGAAGCCAAAGAGGAAACATCCGTTGCCGCGCTCAGGGCGCCGCTTGAAACTCCATCAGATATGCAGTCGGCGATCGCTCTTCGGGTTTCTTCGCGGTAACCCGCGGTTAAAGCCTGCAACGTCACGCCCGCCTCTGAGAGGACCGTCGCCGAAAGTGTGACCATGCAGCCGGACGGGTGAGATGTCTCCGTCTGAACAGTCACCGAAGCCAGAAGCGCCCGTTCGAGCCGGTCACGCGCCGGAAGGCTGATGTCGCGAAGAGCTGCCACCACCCCACCATGCTGCTCCAGATACCGTTGCAGGCTTTCACGGAAAAGCAGCTCCTTCGAACCGAAGGCGGCATAGAAACTCGCTGAAGAAATACCACCCATGGCGAGCCGCAACCGGTCCGTCGAGGCTCCCTCATAGCCATGCTGCCAGAACAGATGCATCGCACGCGATACCGCATCGTCGCGATCAAAACGCCTTGGCCTACCGGTTCTCGCCATCCTTGTCCGCCTTCTTCTTATAGAGCGATCATTCCAGATTTGCTTGACAAAGCAAACCCTATAATGCGACTTCCGGAACGATCTACCCATAAATCAGGAAAATCATGGCAGATACATTGGCAGTCCAACGCCGGAAAACGTTTGCGTCGCCGCAGGAGCATCTGCCCGTGGGAGCCTTGCTTGTGCTTGCCATGACGGGATTTACCGC
Source organism: Agrobacterium vaccinii (assembly GCF_021310995.1). Taxonomy (NCBI): domain Bacteria; kingdom Pseudomonadati; phylum Pseudomonadota; class Alphaproteobacteria; order Hyphomicrobiales; family Rhizobiaceae; genus Agrobacterium; species Agrobacterium vaccinii. Next base: position 120,643 of record NZ_CP054152.1, read on the forward strand.
GATTCTGACGGAAACCTTACCCGCTGGCCTTCTGCCGCAGATGGCGGAGGGCCTGAGCGTTTCGCAGTCGCTGGCGGGTCAGACCGTCACTGTTTATGCCGTTGGGTCACTCGTCGCGGCGATCCCGCTGACATTGTGGACGCAGGGCTGGCGACGCAAGCCGGCTTTGCTGCTTGCAATTGCCGGTTTCCTGATTTTCAACACGATCACGGCCTTATCAACGTCCTATGCCATCACACTTGGAGCTCGTTTCTTGGCGGGCATGGCCGCGGGGCTTGGATGGGGTATTGTCTCAGGCTATGCACGGCGAATGGTGATCGAGCCCTTGCAGGGAAAGGCACTGGCGATCGCCATGGCAGGGACGCCGCTGGCGCTCGCTCTCGGAGTTCCTGCTGGTGCCTTCTTCGGCGCCACTGTCGGCTGGAGAGCGGCTTTTCTGTTTATGTCTGCGACGACCCTGCTTTTGTTGGTTTGGGTAATCTGGAAAATGCCTGACTTTCCGGGCCAACCCACTGAGCGGCGGCTATCTCTTACCGGGGTCATGCGGACATCGGGGGTACGAACAGTCCTCACTGTGTTGTTCCTGTGGGTGACGGGGCACAATATTCTCTATACCTACGTCACGCCTTTCGCGGCGCTTTCGGGTCTGGGCGACAACATCGATGTGCTGCTTCTCGCTTTCGGACTGGCGGCAATGGCCGGGATCTGGCTGACTGGCGTGTTGGTCGACCGACTTTTGCGCGCACTGGTTCTCTGCAGCCTCATCGCCTTCTGCGCGACGGCTCTGTCTTTGGCATTATTTGCCACCTCAACACCCATCATGATCGCGGCCATGGTCGTCTGGGGCCTCTCCTTCGGTGGTGTAGCCACGCAGCTACAGACGGCGCTTGCAGATGCGGCTGGAGAAGGTGTTGACCTCGCCAATGCCATGCTCACCACCGTGTGGAACAGCGCGATTGCGGCGGGCGGCCTCGTGGGCGGCATTTTGCTAGACCGCAGCGGTGCGGGTCCCCTCGCATGGGCAGCTTTTCTGCTGGCAGCAGCGGCATTGATAATCGCGACCATCGCTCGCACTTACGCATTCTTACCGGGTCCTCGGACCCACAACCTTTCCTGAGGAATAGTCCATGAAAGCTTACCAGATTGGCGACCAGAATGGTCTCGAATGCCTGACCGCAGTCAACCGTCCAGATCCAGTTGCAGGACCAGGGCAGGTCGTCGTCGCACCACGCCTGATCAGCCTTATCAGCCGCGATGTGCAAATCCTGCGCGGGGTCTACGGACCGCGCCAATCGCCCGATCGCATCCCCATATCGGAAGGCGTCGGTGTCGTTGTCTCTGTTGGGGATGGCGTTGGCAACGTCGCACAAGGTGACCGCGTCGTGTGCGGACATTTCGCGGGATGGATAGACGGTCCGTTCCGCACGGACGTCTTCTCTCACGACATCGGCGTGACGCATGATGGCTGGTTGGCAGAGCGGGTTGTCATTCCAGCCGATGCGCTGATACGCGTCCCCGACGATCTCGACGATACCCGCGTTGCCGGGCTTGCCTCCGTCGGCCTTACCGCATGGAATGCGCTCATTGAGGTTGCTAAGGTGAAGGAAGGCGAACTTGTCGTGTGCCTTGGCACCGGCAGTGTTTCACTCTTCGCGTTGAAACTGGCAAAGGCGCTTGGTGCGCGTGTCGCGATCACCTCTTCCAGCGACGCCAAACTGGCCATCGCACGCGATATGGGCGCCGACATTCTCATCAACTACCACAGCCATCCCGAATGGGCCAACGAACTGATGGCGCAGAACGACGGCGTCGGCGCAAACATCATCATGGAGACCGGTGGTCAGGATACACTGGGACAATCCATCGCGGCTGCCGCTGCCAATACCCGTATCGTCGTTATCGGCGTAACGCCTGGCACCACATCGCCAATTCCGAACTACACCGCCCTTATTCTGCGCAATATCACCATTCGCGGCATCGCCAACGGCAATCGAAGCATGTTCTCCGATCTTCTTGCAGCGATAAAGCGACTTGGAATTGAGACGCTCGTCGATCGCACATTCCCGTTCGACGAGGCAAACGAAGCCTTTGCTTATTATGCCGAAGGAAAGCATATCGGGAGAGTGATGATCTCGGTGCCAAGCTAAAGACCGAAAAAACCGGTCATTAGCTTGTCGGGCGTGCCAGATTGCCGGCAAGGCACATCGGAGCGGTATTGCTGCGTTTTAGATTCAGGTGAGAGTATCTAGACCGGACGCGCGCGTATTGGGAAGGCTGACATATACCATTCACGGAGACACCAATATGAAGCTTAGCGTTTGGTGCCAATCATTCGAGTGGTTTGATCGTTTGATTTTATTGAAATAGAATATGAAGAGGGTATCTCCTTTTATAGCTGCCTGAACTCCCAAGAGGTTTTCGATGACGATGCATTCTTCTGACCTGACCGACGGTGAAGCGCCACAGCAGCGCCTTGCTGCGCGCTATGGAGTGGATCAAGATTTCTCTCTGCCTTTTTGGAACAGTACGATCGATGCTCTGCTAAACCATCGCACTACGCGCGCATATCTACCGAAATCATTGCCCGCGGGTACGATCGAACTCTTAGTGGCAGCGGCCCAATCCGCGCCTACCTCGTCCAATCTTCAAGCCTGGAGTGTCGTTGCGGTTCAGGATAAAGACCGAAAGGCTAGGCTTGCTGGCTATACAGGTGGCAATGCGCATATTCTGGCTGCGCCGCTTTTCCTTGTATGGCTCATTGACCTCAAACGCTTGAGAGCCGTCGCCAAGCAGCATGGCAATGAGGCTGAGGGCCTAGATTATCTGGAAAGTTTCCTGATCGGTGCCATCGATGCGGCTCTCGCGGCCCAGAACGCTGTTGCGGCAATCGATTCACTCGGGCTAGGCTCGTGTTACGTGGGAGGCGTCCGCAACCAGCCAAACGACGTCGCCCGTGAACTTCGATTGCCTGCCGAAATGGTTGCGGTCTTCGGCCTCACCGTCGGATATCCCAACCCTGATGTCATTACCGACGTGAAGCCACGTCTGCCACAATCTACAGTTCTGTTTCATGAGACATATTCAGAGACTTCTCAGATCGATCTGAAAACATATGACGATGTGTTGAGGGAATTTCAGGTCAAACAAAAGATGCCGCAGTCAGGTTGGACAGCGCCAATCGCAAAACGTATTGAGAACGCAGAGGCGCTCAATGGGCGCGCAGCGTTGGCAGCGACTTTGCGCGGGCTGGGCTTCCCTATCAAATAATCGTCCACTGCCCAGAGGTGGAAGTCTGGCGCGAATTGGATTCTAGATATTAGGCCCTGAACTTGTTTTTCAGAACAAGAAAATGCGTGGTACGATCAAAACAATGGCTCGGCAAAAAGGCTACCGTGCCTACGCTATGCAAAGTTTCGTTTGAAGCCCACTAACCGTATGAAGATGTAGCCTATCAGGGTTGTCTGGAGGTTTTCACTCGAGATAGCATACGCTCAGCCTCATGCGTACGTGCGCAAACCAGTGCATCCCAGATTTTCTTTCCGACGTGCCAACGTGCATGGTTCGAATTACGGTTCATTCGATTGCTTTCTTACATGGTTTCTGGGCCTATTAATAAATCAAGTGAGCGGAAAGTTGCAGTCGAAAGCTTGCATCGCTGCATTGCATATTTGCTATGAGGAGTCCTGAATAGGCACGAAAAGGCGGTTCGGATAGTTCGTTCGGCAAAACCTTGCAGCAGATTGCGGCGACCAACAGAGTTCAAGAAAAGCATGCAACTGCCCATTAAATCGATCCTGGTTTTTCATGCTGCGGCACGTGCGGGAAGCATCTCGCGCGCTGCGGAAGAGCTCAGTGTTACATCGTCGGCGGTCAGTCAGCAGATCCAAGTGCTCGAAGGCCAACTCGGCGTGACGCTGCTGACGAAAGCTGGTCGCGGGATTATGTTGACGGAGGCGGGCGAGAGATATTTCTCGATGATTGCCGATCAGATCGAACGGATCGAAGAAGCGACTGGAACCATCAGGGGTTTCCGGTCGGTTACGACGCTGACCGTGCGGGCTACGCCAACTCTGTCCAACAAATGGTTGCTGCCGCGGCTTGGCACCCTGCTCGACACGCACCCCGATCTTGAGCTTCGCCTTGATGGCACAAATGAACCAACAGATTTCAGTCAGGAAGCCGTGGACATCGAAATTCGGCATGGCGACGGACGGTGGCCGGGTCTTTTCGTGGAGGGCATAGTAGACGAGCAGTTTTATCCGGTCTGTTCTCCGCATTATGCAGCGGCTGGCAGCTTGAGCGCGGAAGACCTGCTTGAACATCGCCTGATACATTCCGCCAAATCGCAAGCGCAGTGGAACAGCTGGTTTCCGTTGGCCAACGTCACCGCAAAAGAACGTTGGCGCCGCATTCTTTTCGACCGGAGTCATATGGCCATTGATGCTGCAGTTCGCGGAATGGGCATTGCTCTTGAGAGCAGCCTGATGATGGGAGACGAGATTGAAAGCGGGCGACTTGTCTGCCCCGTCGCATCGCCACCGACCATCAAGATCACGACGCAGTGGATTGTGTGTCCGCGTGACCATCTTCGGCAAAAGAAAGTGCGAATCTTTCTCGACTGGTTGCGGCTTGAACGAGAGACCTGGCAGAAGATCCACCCATCGGGCGCTTTGTCAATTTAAGTAAAGCCCTGAAAGAAAATCGACTTAGGGCCTTTGCGGGATCGTCCGTCTTGGACGATCCCGGCATATTGTCTGCACATACTTCAATACATTCCCAGCAGGCGGATTGGTCCCAGTGTCAAGATCGGGAAAAGCACGAGGGCAAAGATCGCCAGCGTCAGGACCGCCATCGGAGCAAGAGATCCGCGAATGACGTCCTCGACACTCATATTCGCCACCTGGGCTGCCGCAAACAAGCAGACACCCACGGGTGGCGTCACAAGCCCCAGCGTCAGTGTCATGACAGTGACGATAAGGAAATGGATCGGATCGATGCCGAGCGCCTCTACCGGAGGCATCAGCACCGGAATGAGAATGAACATTGCTGGAATAGCTTCCATGAAGATACCGATGATCAGCAGGAAGACAAAAATGACTAGCATGCCAGTCAGAGGGCCCAGATTCATGGCCTGCAGCAGCTCGGCGACCTTTTCCGGCAAACCGTCGTAGGTGAAAACCCATGCTGCAATCTGCGACGTCGCAGCAATAAAAAGGATCGTTCCGGATATCCGTGCGGTCGAGATCAGAATCTCCGGCAATTCTCTGACCGGCAGCGTTCTATAGACCAGGACGCCGAGGATGCCGACATAGACCACTGCGATTGCAGCCGCTTCTGTTGGCGTGAACAGTCCACTGGCGATGCCGATGATCAGAATGAGCGGCGTCAGCATTGGCAGAATGGCACGAAGACCTGTCACAATGACTGTGCGAAGATTGAACGGTGATGGAGGATTGTACCCGTAATGGACGGAGTAGAAGTGGTTGAAGACCATGAAGGCCAAGGCAATGAACAATCCCGGCACCAAACCCGCCACCAAGAGCGTTCCGATGGAAACGTTCGCGATCGAACCCGCAATCACCACCAGGATCGATGGCGGAATGATGGACGACAGCGTCGCCGTACACAGCGTCATGCCAACCGCATAGCCCTTCGGAAAGCCATGCCGTTCCATCGCCTTGATTTCAATCGCACCGACAGAGGCGATATCGGCAACCGATGAGCCGGAAACGCCGGAGAAGATGACCGATGAGATGACGTTGACGTGGCCTAGGCCTCCCGGCAGCCAACCGACCATCGCTTCAGCAAAGTCGAAGATGCGTTCGGCGACACGTCCACGTTCCATCACGGTACCGACAAGAATGAAAAGCGGCACCGCGACCAGAAGAAACGAATTCATCGACGAGAACATCGTCTGCGACAAGAGATCGAGAGGCATCGACGTATAAAACGACAAGGTGGCGACGCTGGCCAGAGCCAAGGCAACAGCCAAGGGAATGCCGAGCATGCTCAGCCCGAAAAATGAGATGAGAAGAAAGACCGACATGGCTTTAATGTCCTGACGTGATGGACACATCGGCATGGGCAATTTCGCCCGCCGGAAGTCCGAGTTCTGGAAGCGCGATCAAGTCGCGACGGCTGCGCAGAGAATCGATGATCGCCAGTATTGCGATGACCGCCGAAACCGGCATCACCATGCCGATAAGCCACATCGGAATAGGTAAGGTCGCAGCCGTTTCGTTCATCATGATCTGCTGACGCATGAGGGTAAATCCGGTCCAGCCCATAAGGCCGAAGAAAAACACGGACGATCCGACATAAAGCGGCACCGCCAGATGCTGGAACAGACGCCGACCCATCACGAGAAAGACGACAACTCGGGCGCTTTCCACCGTGCGGAAACCCGCAGCGAGGCCAAGAAAGACCATCCAGATGAAGAGAAAGCGCGTTGCTTCCTCGGTCCAGGGCAGAGGATGCCCCGACAAGCGGCCGATGACCTGCAACAGGACGACGATCAAGACACCGCCACAGGCGGCGCCAGCTGCAACATCCGCAACAATTTTGACGACGGTGCCAAGCCACGAACTTACGGAACTACGCATGTAAATGTCCTTTCAAAGGAGTACATGAACGGATGAGAACCGACACATTGCCCCACAGGCAACGTGTCGGAAAAGCATCAATTCGTAGTGACGAAAGTATGCGTGCGATCGAAGAAGGACTGATCCTTGACCAGAGCGGAGAACTTGTCGGACAGACCTGCCGCGACATCGACAAACGCCTTGCGCTGCTCGTCGGTCAATTCGTTCACCTCCACACCGTTTGCCTTCAAAGTCGCAATGGATTTTGCGATGTCGGCATTATCGTTCTCGGCTTTCCAAGCTTCCGTTTCTTTGGCGGCATCATTCAGTGCGGCCTTCAAGGCGTCGCTCAAACCCTCGTAGCGTGCCGGGTTCATGCCAAGGACCCAGGCGTCCGCAATGTGGTTGCTGATCGTTGCGTATTTCTGGACTTCGTAAAGTTTTGCGCTGACCGGCACGTTGATCGGATTTTCCTGACCGTCAACCACCCTTAACTGCAAAGCGTTGTAAACTTCGGCGAAAGCCATCGGTGTGGGTGCTGCACCCATGGCACCGAAGAATTCGACCCACAACGGATTGTTGGGAACGCGCAGCTTCATGCCCTTCATGTCAGCGGGCGACGTGATGGGAAGCTTGGAATTGGTGATCTGGCGAAGGGGTCGCGACCAGAGATCGAGGCCTTTGATGCCGATTTTGCTTAGATCTGATTGGAGTTCCTGGCCAAGGTCGCTATCCAGATATGCCTGCAACTGCTTGATATCGCGGAACTGATAGGGAATGGCGATGGCAGTGAATTTCGGATTGAATGTCGCGTAAAGCGATGTGGAATTGAGCAACAGGTCAAGCGAGCCCCCGGCCAGTTGCTTTACGCCAGCCGACGGATCACCCCCGTAGAGCGTACCATTCGGGAAGACCTTGATGGTCAATTCACCGTTCGTCTTCGCAGACACGATTTCTGCGAATTTCTTCGCAGCCAGCGTGATTTCCGAGGTGTCAGAGTCCGGCGTTGACAGTGTCAGCGTCTCGGCATGTGCGATGGAAACAGACATAAAGGCTGCCGCAGCGATCAAGCTACGAATCCCGTTGCATTTCATGGTTATTCCTCCCTTTGGTGGTCAAGTCGCACGCATTCAACACGTTTATTATGCATTCATGCGTTTTAGTTCGCGGATAATTCCGCTGTGATCCAGGTCGCCATCGCCATTATCGACCATAGCCTGGAAAAGCCGATCGACCTCCTCGCCGATCGGTAGTGTCAAGCCACGACTTCGCGCAAACGCCAGAGCCGTGGATGTATCCTTCACCTGATATTTGGCCGGTCCGCCAGGCACGAAATTGCCTTCGACCATGCGCAGACCATGTTGACGGAAAACGGTGGAGTCCGCAAAGCCACCAAGCAGCGCTTCACGAACCTTGGCTGGATCCGCACCGCCGCGTTCGGCAAGCGTCAGTGCCTCGGCAACGGCGCATATCGTCGATGCGACAATCAGTTGGTTTGCAAGTTTCGTCAGCGCGCCGCTGCCTGATGGCCCGACATGTGTAACCCGTCCAAGACAGGCGAAGATCGGGCACAGACTGTCCACCACCGCGCTGTCTCCACCGACCATAATTGCCAGCGTGCCTTCAATAGCCCCTTTTTCCCCGCCCGAAACCGGTGCGTCGAGACACTCGATGCCGCAGGCGGCCGCAGCCTCAGCGATCGCAACGGCTGTTTCCACTGGAATGGAACTCATCACGATAAGTGTGGCGCCTGCCGTCATGGCGCTCACGACGCCGCTATCGCCAAGCAAAACCGCTTCGCAAACGGGACCTGAGCTCAGCATGCAGATAACCACATCGGCTTTGGAGGCTGCCTCCGCGGCACTGCCGACAGTGGTGACGCCCGTGTCATGCAATGCCGCTGCCTTTTCCGATGTCCTGTTCCACGCCTGCACCTTGTAACCCGCGCCTGCCAAGCGACCGGCCATGGGTGCACCCATGATGCCGGTACCGATGACGGCAACGGTTGTATTGCGCGTTTGCTCGTCCATTCCGCTCATGGGTAGTACCGTGTGGAAAAGCGGACGGGCCGCTCTTCCACGATCAATGAAGGGAAAGCCTCTCGAAAGCGACCGAGATGAGGCGTTTCCAGATGAGCATCGAACGCTTCGCGGCTGTCATAAACCTCGTAGAAGACAACGACGTCGTCCGAGCCTTCCGGACATATAACGTCGAACTGCCGGCAGCCCGGCTCGTCGGCAACGGAATGCATGGCATCATCCCGCGCCGCCTCCAGGAAAGCCGCAAGGCTATCCGGTTTCACCTGAAACTCTGCGATCACTACGAAGGCCTTGTTGTTCGGCGAGTTCATGCTGCTCACTCCGCCGCTATTTTTGCCGGGCGGAAACGATTTTCCATCTCTTGGCGAAGTCCGACCACATCCAGGTCCTTCACGAGCTCCACGTCATCGTAGGAAACAATCTGGTCCTTCTTGATCGCGCGCTTGAGTTTGACATTGTGTGCAAGCCCGATCGGAAGCGCCTTGAGGTCAAGACTGCGGCTGGCAGGGATTGCGTTGGCCCAAACGGCGTAGCCGCCTTCGCCGTCCAGCATTTCACCTGGCTGCATGTCCTTCTTGGCGGTCGCGACTGCATCCCCCCGGAACTCCTTTGAGCACCCTGTCGGCTCATTACGCAGGACTGCGGACAAAACGCTGATCGAGGTTTCGAGACCGATGATGTGGAACGGGCGCCACATGGAAGCATACCAGCCGGATGGATCTGTCAGAAGGCCGTATTGCTTGAAGCAGGAACGCGCATACTCATTGTGCGCCTTGAACGTGACGAAGACACCATAACGGATGTTGTTGAACACCTCACGTCCGTCCGGCTCTTGGCTGGCAGCAATATCAACGAGACCGGAGCGTGCCATGCGGCCGCCGTCGGCAACCGGGCGAAACACGCGGGCCAGGTCATGCAGGCCCGCTGGCGGGAAAGCCAGACCGTCATCCGGGCAATCCAGACCGGTACCATTGGCAACAGCCGCCATTTCGATCGCAGCCTTCGTGCCGTCGGTAAAGGAGTTGTAGAGCTTCGGATTGAGATTGTCAGCAGCCACCTGTTCCGCTGTCCAGCCGAACAAGCCCCAGACCGTATCCGGCGTGGAATAGCGGTAGCGTGGCTCGAAATTCATACCCTTGCCAGCCGATGTTATTTCGAAGCCCGTTGCTCTGGCCCAATCGACCAGTTCACAAATGAGGGCTGGCTGGTCACCGTAAGCCATGGAATAGATCAAGCCCTTGGCACGCGCTTTTTCAGCGAGGATGGGACCCACCATCACGTCAGCCTCGACGTTGACCATGACCACATGCTTGTTGTGCTCGATAGCGCCGAGTGCATGGCGAGTGCCGGCAATCGGGTGGCCAGTTGCTTCAATAATGCATTCGATCTCACCGCATTCGAACAGCGCGTTGACATCGTCCGTGACAAACGTCGTACCGTTCTTGACGGCGTCTGCGCTGCTCGTGGCGGAATAACGCTCCTTCGGCCAGCCAACCCGGTTCATCGATTCCTTCGCCTTGCCCACATCGAGATCGGCAACTGCAACCATGTGGAAACCATCGATACGCTGCGCCTGAGCAAGCACCATTGAGCCAAACTTACCGGCGCCAATCAATCCCACCCGAACTGGCTTACCACCGGCCGCGCGCAACGAAAGAAGAGAATAGAGATTCATTAAACAAAGTCCTCAGCTAGGGAATGAATGTGAGGAGTGCTCCGCTTAGCAAAGCCGCATGAGTTTCACCACAGCCAAGCGGTGCGCTTTGCTGGTTCAAGGTGGCTACGATGCGTCAAATCTCCTCCAAGAAGCGCGCGGCTAACCGCCACTCCCAGCTGCCTCCCGAGCAGCTAAGACAAACTTATGGCACTGAAGAAATTAGCTCAATTTAGAAAGTCGCGAAAACACGTTAGATTTTCTAACCTATGCTTTCTTCGTTGCGAACTATCATCATTCCCTGGCCTCGCGTCTGTCACTTTTGGAGTTTGGAAATAACAAACTTGAAAGGAATCGAACCGCAAACATCTTAATCCGAAAGCTATCAGGCTAAGGCTAACTGGTTGAAAGAGCTTCAGGCCATTCCTGAGCCCCGTGCAAGACACGCAGTACTCGAACCGTAGCTTCTGTGATTGTGTACGCTGCGACGTAAGGCGTTCCGCTGATTACAAGCTCACGTGTCCCAGCAATTCTCCCGACTCTGCCACTTGCTGGAAAATCGATCAGGCGACGGACTGCAACGACGATACGTTCGTCGACCAAAATGGCAGCGGCCGGGTTTTCCAACTCGATAAAAGTAAAAATTGCGTCGCGATCCGATAAGGCAAACGCAGACCAGGTTAGTCTCAAGACGTTATACCCGCCGCGTTATTGCGCGCAGCCTGCCGACGCTTTTCGAAATGAGCCTCGACTTCATCGTCGGAAATATCCGGTCTTGTGTCGTTTAGCGCCTCAAGCACCTTAGCACGAAACCAAATATCGTGAGCCTCGCTGCCTGAAAAAAGTTCAAGCGGCAACACGCCCTCGTTGGCGGTTCTCGTCAGCAATATACGGACCGCGTCTGACACCGTAAGTCCCATACCTTCAAGAACTAGGGACGCTCGGTCACGAACGTCAGCATCGATACGAGTTTGAACGAGCGCATTTGCAGCCATAGCTATCTCCAGATTGATATCTAATAGTAATGCAATTGAATTACAAAATCTAGCGTTCGTCTTTGGCCAATCTACTTTTTAAGTGCGATACCAACCTGCGATGATAGCTGCTCAGAAATATAAGCGATAGCAACTGCCTTCGCGATCTCGAAGGTGCCTCCTCCCGCCTTTTTCAAAATAGCGTTGGTATGATCCCAAACGTCTTTGCGTCGGACACTGTCTAGGAACTCGTGGCCGCTCCAACTCAGTCCACGAAAGGTTACTGAAATTGAAGGCTGCTTTTTGATCCTTAACGGCAGAAGGAAACCGGCATCATCCAGCAGGTGTAGATGATAATGGATAACGTCGTCACGGTACCCCTCAACGGCAACCTCAGGACTGCTGCCAGTTAATAATAGTCCGCCGGTGCCACCAATCTCCATTGCGTCCAACTTGAGCAGAAGCTCGCTGATCAGAGCCATATCTCGCGTCATAAATTCGTATCTCCTGCCAACAATTTGGAAGCTAGTACATCCGAACATGCGCTCGAGTGGAAGTTCCCTAAACGAACTACGTGCCTCAAAACATATTGATGCGCGCACTTTTGGATCATTAATATCTCGTTAACCCAATTCCCTTAGCAAGCCGCCCCCGGGCTGGGCTGTAATCTGCAAGGGAAACCTGAATGAGCATAGATCAATCGGCAATCGTCTTTCGGCGCAAGATTTCCAGCTTCTGCGAGATGAAGTTGGCACCGCTTACGGATGCAAAGCACTTTCGCGCACTTTCACAATATATGATCGGTCTGATTGACGACCGGATGCTTCCTCCCATGCTCGGCAGGCATGTCAACTGGGAAGAAATCTCGTTGGCATGCGGTCTTGAGCAAATATCAGCAGAACTCAGGAGGGTCGGCCAGTACGGTTTCGATGCCATCTCACGCTGGCTCGCTGAAACCGGGCGAAGCCGCAAAAGACCCTCGGCCGCACGCAAAGCAGCAAAGACACACAGCCGCGTAACAGGTCTCTCAAGCAAACAAGCTTCTGACGCGGCAAACTCCAGTTATCGATCAAAGCCTGGCCCAAAACCCAAGCCCATCGAAGAGTTCCCGGAACCGCTTTTCGAGACTTACGAAGAACCGGTATCTTTTCAGGCTGCTCTTCAGTTTCAAATCGACCGCTTCGGCGAGAGCTATTACCATTTGCATCGTGCCATATTCCGAGACGGCGATGCTCTTGAAGCAACGACATTGTTGAGCTGGTTGAAGGGAACGAAAGTACCGCGCAGTGTGGCAAACCTGGAAATCCTCAATCGAATAGAACGCCGGTACCGATTGCCACTTGGTTATTTCAAGGAAAAGCTTCCTCACCAGTCTCGTGCCGGGATCGGATATGATGTCGGTGACGATGTATCTCCCACAGAGCGCCGACGTCTAGCATGGCATCTGCCGGATGATTTCAACTTACTGCCAGAGGAGAAGCGTGCGGAAATCCTTGAATGGGTAAGGCGGGTTATTCTAACCGGTGCGACGGACTATCGTCGTTATCAGGCGCTGGCGACGAAACAACGTTATGCCATCCGCTTTCCTGGCGTAACCTACGGCGGCTCTCATAGACCGATGACGTCACCAGGTAAGATGGTCGATGGATATAAGAATGAGATAGAAGACCCCGATATGCTTTCCGGGGTAATCGACGCACCTGCCCAACTTGCGCTCGAAATGGCCAATCTGATGTCGTTCAAGACCGCGACCCTGACGGCAGTCGGCTTCAAGCGCAATGGAGTTTGGGGCGAGGAGACCGCATCTCAGAAGCTCGAACATCTTGGCTTGATGTTTGGCGCTCTCGCTGCCTCACCTGAAGGCGAAGTCGCCGGTAGAGGTGTGCCGCTCAGTGCGTTGACGTTTGGCCTCTTGGTTTTTCCCAGTGTGTGGGATTGGTATCTACAGTGGCGTGAGCGGCGACGCGGCTTCTACACGGCTTGGGAAGCGGACATGCTCAGCATCTCATTATCGCTCACCCGGGAGGAAACCGGTTGGATCAGGCAGCATCCTGAACTCATCGAGCGCGTGGTGCCGGTAAGTGGCTTGGTTACAAAGGAAGAGATTGCCTTCGCCCGACGTGATTGGCATGCTTGCTGCGATGCGTTCCATTCCCATGCGAGAAATCGCATCAGGGAAATCCAGCGGGTCATGCGTGTCCATCGAGACCCTTTCGAGCCAATCATGTGCGTGCTTGAGGCACCGAGCCCTCTTGCAGAATATCGCAAGATTACGGACGAAATCCTTCTCCGTATGCCCGACAAAGACCGCTACCCGAGAGCTGCAGCAGAATCCGTACGCTCGTTTCTCATGCTGCGATTGGGTCTCCATCTCGGCCTACGTCAAAAGAACCTGCGGCAACTCCTGTTTTGCCCGCGTGGACACTTCCCCACCTCTGAAAGGCGGCTTGAAGAAATGCGGCGCGGAGAAATCAGGTGGAGCGATAGAGAGCGAGGTTGGGAAGTGTTGATCCCGTCCGTTGCATTCAAGAACTCCAACTCATCGTTCTTCGGATCGAAGCCTTTCAGGCTTATACTGCCCGATCTGCTCGATCTCTATCACTACATCAACGCTTACATCGAACGTCATCGAAAGGTTCTACTTGGTCAGGCTACCGATCCGGGGACGTTTTTCGTGAAAACCGTCAAGCTATCGAGCGCCGATGCGGCGTATAATCAGACAACATTCTATGAAGCTTGGCGTCTCATCATCCAACGCTACGGCATCTATAACCCCTACACCGGTCGCGGAGCGATCAGTGGCTTGCTGCCACACGGCCCGCACAATGTTCGGGACGTGTTGGCAACGCACATTCTGAAACTCACCGGCTCATATGAGCAGGCGAGCTACGCCATTCAGGATACGCCGGAGATGGTTCAGCAGCATTACGGACGTTTCCTTCCACAGGACAAGGCAGCACTTGCGGCAAAAATACTGAACCAGGTGTGGGAAGCTGCTTGAAGAGAAGTAGGCTGGCGATGCCGCAAACATCGCCAGCGTTTCAGTGATTAGATCCACTGATCCAGCGAACTGCTTTCTCACTGATTGTACTGCGAGCTATGGATTCGAAAGGGGCATGAACAGGGGTAGCTCTTGAGGGGAATCGAACCCGAGCTATAAAATGGTTAAAGGGATTGCAAGTGCTGTGACTTGTTTGGCGAATGGCTTACTGTAGCGGGAGGCAACTGTTCGATATGAGAGGATTAAAAAATGGCCGAAGATGCGGGCGTGATAGCTGTGGACCATACGGGGTTCTCGGTCGCCTCGTTGGAGGAGGCGATCCAGTTCTGGACTGAGGCGATGGGTTTCGACCTTACTCGGCGAGGAGAGATGGGTGGGGAGTTCCTACGGGAGGCCACGGGGGTTGACGATCCGCGTTGCCGAATGGCGCTGGTGACTGCTCCAAATGGCTTCCCTATCGAGCTTCTCGAGTATTCGACAGGCCGTACGTTGGGCCAGACACCTCGTAGCGCGGGTGCGATCGGCGCCGCGCACATCGCCTTCACGGTTACGGATATCCGCACGGCCATCGCGCGGGTTGAGACGGCGGGGTGGGCAGTGAAGGGTTCGCCGCAGCCGATACCAGCCGGCCCCCGATGCGGAACAATGGTCGCGTACATCTCCGGCCCGGATGGTATTACCATAGAGCTGATGCAGCCGCCTGTTGAACATTCCCGCGTCGTGTAACGCCCCTTCGGTCCGGGAAAGCTGAACCTTGTGAGGGTTTTCCGTTCCATTGCTAGGAGCCCTCTACGCCTACTGGGTTTTTCGCAGCAAGATCGATCCTGACGAAGGATACCACGAATGGTGCCCTTGCGTTCAAAGCGACTATTACGGTTCGTCAGCATCTGGCTGGCGAACTTGTTTTTTCTCAGTGTTTCCTCATTCGCGATCAGAGTAACGATCTCGGAAGAAGGCGTTATACAAACGCCTTGAGAGGATTCGAACCATCGGGCCGCGCTTCTTTCTTACCATGCACGCGCTCTGTGGATGGCGTTGTGGAGGTCGACTTCATGATAGCCAGCGCTGATGGTTTTCCCGAATAAATACGTCCGCTGATTTCGGTGCCTGTCTCGTTAGCACAAACACACAGTCGGTGACGCGGTCTTCATTCCCGTCCTCTATCCACTTATCCATTGAAGCGAGCGTCTGCGCATAATCCTTATCCAGACCACCCGCGTGATATCGCTCGGCAAGTTGATCGACGTCGAGATTCACATGTCGGATGTTACGGCCAAGAATGCTGCTCAGCTTGGACGCAATATCCGCGTAGGACAACGTTTCGTGGCCCGTCAGAATGAAATACCTGTTCCAGGATTTGTCTTCCAGCAGAGCGCTGACAGCCGCTCTGGCGATATCGGTTGCGTCAATGAAGCCAACCCGGCCCGATCCAGTTGCCGAGTAAACGGCATTCTCTTGCCGGATAGTGATCTGGTGCTGTTGGTGAGAAAAATTCTGTAGGAACCAGGTGGGGCGCAAAACTGTCCACTCTGGAACGTTGTCGGTAAGATAAGCGTGGATCTGCCCCATCATCGGCCCACCGGCTTCCAACGACGACGCGCTGAGCAGGACAAAGCGCCGGACACCGCAGGAGCGCGCAATATCGAGGACGGGCGGGACGACTGCACCATGGTCGCTCGTATTTGTCGGAGCGACAATGTACACAGCATCTACCCCATCAAAAGCTCTCCGCGCAGTTTCCGGCTGCTGCCAGTCAAACAGAACCTCGCTTTCGCGAGACGGAGTGCGCGTGCCTATCTCTGGAATGATCCCCCGCTCTCTCAAGCCCTCCACAACCAATCGTCCGGTGGTTCCGGTTCCGCCTGTCACAAGGATTTTCGCTGACTTATCTTTTTCCATCATTGAGCCTCCGTCGTGACAGGTGAAGGTTTCGCTGCCGAGAGAAGGATAAGCGGGTTCCAGTATCTGCTGACGATGAGGCGCGCCCTCCGTCATCGGCTCGTGCGCAGGATATTGCCTGATATTTATGCAGAAGCCGCTCGCGAAAGCGAACTCGTTGTCGCATTGAAGAGGCTGGCTCAGGCGCGTCGCGCTGCGGGGTCTGCGATCATCGAGCGAGCCATCGCACGCGGCGAGCTCAATGCGAACATCGACGTTGAAATGGCTCTGGATATGATCCCATCCGCCCTCTATTGGCGCATGATCGTGACAAACCGCTCGATGACCAGAGCCCAAATCAAGCGACAAGCGAGAGCCCTCAAAGCTGCGATGCAATGCCTCTGAGGTTGTACGAGACAAGCGAGCCATAAAGTCCTCTGACAAAGAATTCACATCGCCTACAATTCGAGCTGCAAATCCTTGTCCCCTTCTGCAGGAACCGAACAGCAGATCAGCGCCTCGCCATTTGCTACCGCATAGCCTGGCTCAGAGAGATAACTGACGTCACCCTTGACGATCTTCGTTCGGCAATCCCCGCAGTTACCGGCCCGACAGCCATAAGGTGGGTTGAGGCCACTTTGTTCTGCCAATTCCAGCAAGGACCCGCTGCCTGGCTTCCATTGCGCCTGTTTTGACGATTGTGTGAAGACGACTGGCGTCGGAACCGAAGCGGCAGGCTTGCGCGGCTTCGTTGATACCTGAACAGCGTGATCACGCTTCAGACCGGAGGGGCCGAATGCTTCCGCATGAATACGAACGTCTGCGATATTCAGTCCGCGCAGCCCATCATACATTGCCTGCATAAAGGACGACGGTCCGCAGATGTAGAAGTCATAGTCGCCGAAGGGCAGATGTGTCTTCAACAGTGTCATGTCGATGCGGCCTGTCGCATCGAAAAGGCCGTCGTCATCGACTCCGGGCGCACCGAGCACCCTGATATCCCGAACGGTGCCTTCGCTGCGCCCCACCAGTTCGCCGATTTCGCTGTCGAACGCTCTTTCGGCAACGGTGCGCGACGACCTAAACAACCATACCGGGCGACGATAGCGCGTCCTGTCACCTGTATGGACGACATGACGCAGCATCGAAAGTAAAGGCGTTATGCCGATGCCAGCTGCAAGAAGCACGGCCGGACGGCTGCGCTCCATCGCGTCGATGGTGAACGCTCCAGAGGGTGATAGCAACTTGATCTCGTCGCCTTGCCGCATTTTGTGCAGGAGCGTAGACGCCCGGCCTTCACGCTTGATGCTTAGCCTATAGAAGCCGTCCGAGGGGGCGCTTGATATTGTGTAGCTGCGGCGGATCGTATCCGTCCCCTCCGTGATGCTGATCGGCAGATGCTGGCCTGCCAGATGCGGAATGACAGCCTCGTCATCCACCGGAGCAAGATGTAGCGAACGGATCGTTGAGCTTTCCTCGATGGTTCGCTCCACGCGGAAGCGCCTCCAGGTTTTTGCCTGGGCCGCGACCTTCAAGCGGCTTGCGGCCTCCTGCCAGGTTCCCGTCATCAAGCTGCTTGGCGACATGCCATCTTGAAGAAAGCTCCAGCGCAGTGGCAGTGCATCTTTGCGCAGCACGACCTTTTCCGGCATGACGCGCCAAAGCCGCTCGGCGCCCTCGAAGGCCGCGATCTCGGGTGAATCCAGGATGATCTCGACGCTTCCAGCGATCTGCAGCATGTCACCCGTCTCATGATCGACAAACAGTAGCCCGGCGCGCGGGTTGACGGCGAAATTGCCGAGCGTGTTGAAGAACAGGTTGCCGTTAAAATCCGGCACAGTCAGGCCACCATCGGCATCGACACGAACGAAACCGCGTCGGCCACCACGATGGGAGGCATCCACCTGCCGTCCTTCACCCTCTAGGTCCACATAGGACGCCACGAAGAAAGTGTCGGCGGCTTCGATAATGCTACGCTGATGTGCGTCGAGCCGATCTGACACAATCACTTCGCAAGATTGCCGCGTTGCTGGATCGCGCACGAAGCTGAACTGACGATGCTGGATGTAGCGAGGACAGTTGCCGAAGCTTTGTCCAACGGCAACGGAAAAACGGTCGCTGCTGCTGCGGACGACCGTACCGTTCATCCGGTTGCGTCGACGCGTGATGAGATCGACACCGACCAGACCGATCGGGTCGCCGTCGTTCATCCCGGCTTCGGCGGGATCAGCGGGATCGCTGGCGGCATCGATGCTGAGTGTCTGGGCATCGGGCGCCTGTAAAAAACCGGGATGTCCACTACGGATCGTCGCCCATGGATTGCCCTCGCCATCCACAGCTCCAATGACGATGAACGGCAGCATCGGATAGAACTCCCGATGCTGATCAAGCATGAACGTGCGCAAAACCTTACGCCCGACAGGGTCCATTTGTTCCAGCACCCCAGCGTGGCGCTGTATTTGCAGTTCCCCCGCATGCCAGGCCGACGATGGTGAGAGTTCTTCAGCAGGCATTCGAACCTCCTATGGAAACAGCGGCCGGGCCAGCACCCGGCCGCAAGGCTATGTCAGACTGCGAGGCCGATGGCCGTTTTCGGAAGAGCGACGAAACCGGGCAAAGCTTCGATCCGCGCCAACCAGTGACGGACCTCCGGGTACGGTGTCAGATCGACATTGCCCTCCGGCGCGCCCGCGATGTAGCTGTAGAGCGCGACATCCGCGATGGTCGGTGTGTTGCCGATGATGAAACGGTGATTTTCGAGTTCGGCATTGATGAGGCCGAGAATCCGGTGAGCGCGGGCAATCACTTCGTCGGCGCGGAAGTCTGCTCCGAATACCGTGATCAGGCGGGCCGCGCACGGACCATACGAAATTTCTCCGGCGGCAACGGAAAGCCATTTCTGTATCTTCGCGACAGAGGCGAGATCGTCGGGCATCCAGTCCTTGCGGCCAAGCTTCGTGGCAACATAGACAAGGATCGCATTGGAATCATTGACGACAACATCCCCATCGACGAGCACCGGCACTTGGCCGAACGGGTTGAGCTTCAGGAATTCGGGCGTCTTGTGCTCGCCGTTCGCCAGATCGAGGTCGATGATCTCAGCCTTCACGTTCAGCAAAGATAGGAAAAGACGAGCACGATGCGCATGGCCCGAAAGCGGAAAGTGATAGAGTTTCATGGTTTGCTCCCTTGAGGTCCGGACACCGTCATCCGGTAACGTAAGAAACCTATCGGGAACCATATTTTTAGAGTAGACGGTGTTTTATGTAACCATCCTCTCGTTTTATGGAAGGTAAATATGGATCGTCTCGACGCCATGGGTGTTCTCTTGTCAGTGGTGGAACATGGTAGCCTTTCCGCCGCGTCGCGCGCATTGCACTCGCCGCTACCGACGGTCAGCCGCAAGATCTCAGAGTTGGAGAGCCTTCTCGGCGTTCGCCTGTTCACCCGCACCAGCCGCAAAATCCTGCTCACCGAGGCCGGAGAGAGTTATGTCGTTGCGGCTCGTGAAATTCTCGAGAGGGTAGAGGAAGCCGAACGCCGCGCCACCGGAGAATATGTCGCACCCAAGGGAGACCTGACGATGACGGCACCAATCGTCTTCGGTCGCCTGCATGTCCTGCCAGTCGTCACGGATTTTCTGAAAGCTTTTCCGGACATCAACATTCGTCTGATTATGAGCGACCGGCCTATCAGTCTTGCAGACGAACATATCGATGTCGCCCTGCGCATCAGCCGTCTTTCGGACAGCAGCCTGATCGCTATCCGCCTCGGCTCCACCCGCACGACCGTCTATGCCAATCCCGATTATCTGAAGCGGCATTCCCATCCGTCCCATCCTGACGAACTCAAGCAACACGATTGCATCGCGTTCGAAGGCGTGCTGTCGACACGGTTCTGGACGTTCCACGACGGCGCAAAAGATATCGCGGTGCCAATCCGGACGCGCCTTTCCGTCAATACGGCAGAAGCTGCGGTCGACGCTGCGGCGTCCGGTCTCGGCATAACTCGGGTCATGGCCTATCAAGCAAAGCGCGCAGTCGATGCTGGCTTGCTGGTGCCACTGCTGGAAAACTTCGAACGAGAGACGTCGCCGGTTCACCTCGTCCATCTATCGGACGGCCTCATGCCCCTGAAACTCAGGACGTTTCTGGACTTTGCGACGCCACGGCTGAGGGCCTTGTTGAAATAGATACAAGCGTGTAGCGCGTCCCGAGGTTACATTCCGGGACGCAAAAAGATCAGGCGCTATAACCAGGGTCCAGCCTATCGAGAACACGGCGCAGGCTTTCCAGATGCAGTCTGGCGCTTTCGGGGTCGCCTTCCCGCATTTGCCTTGCCGTTTCCGCTGCGATTTCGAGCGAGACTGGCAGCAATGCTCGACCTGTACTCATTGCCTTTAGCTGGACTTCGGCCGCACGCTCCAGATAGTAAAGATCGTCCCAAGCCTCGGCAATGTTCGGTGCGCAGACCATCACGCCGTGGTTTTTCATGAACAGGATATCCTTGTCGCCGAGCACGGAGGCAATCCTGTCGCCTTCGCTCTCATCCAGAGCAAGACCATTATAATGCTCATCGATTGCCACGCGGCCATAGAATTTGAGCGCGGTCTGGCCAGCCCAGACCAGTGGCTCGCCTTCCAGCATACTGAGGGCAGTCGCATTCGGCATGTGCGTATGAAAAGCGGCCCCCACACGCGGAGCCATTTTGTGCACACGCGCATGGATGAAGAATGCGGTCGCTTCCGGCACGCCGTCACCCGGCAATCACATTGCCCTCGAAATCGCAGATCAGCAGCGAGGACGCCGTCGCCTCCTGAAAGGCCCAGCCCAGGCGGTTGACAATGAAGAGATCCGAATGCCCCGGCACCACCGCGGAAAAATGATTGCAGATGCCTTCCTCAAGACCGAGGCGCGCCGCTGTTCGAAGGCAGGCGGCAAGATCGACCCTTGCCTGCCATATCTCGTCCGTTTCCAGAGAAGTATTGCGCCGTGGCGCAAGCTGGGCTTTGGGAATATTCAGTTCATGTGCCATATGGGCCTCCTCAGCAATCCGTCACATCCAGCCTGCGGCAGAAAGCACCGCTGGCACCTTATAGAGGGTTGGTACAATAGCATTTGGTCGGTAGTCCTCCAGCGGCTTGCGACCCCTTCCTCGATCGACCCAGACGGTACGAAAGCCAAGTTCGCGCGCGGCCACGAGGTCGAGATGCGGGCTGGCGCAGATATGCACCAGATCCTCCATGCCGATATCAAGGCTTTCCCAGGCATGATGGAAGGTCTGCCGTGACGGTTTATAAGCTCCAGCCTGCTCGGCGGTGATAACGCGATCAATATGGCCGCCAAGCTGGGAAACGTTTCCGGCAATGATTGCATCGTCGGTGTTCGAGATGATCGCCAAGAGGAAACCCGCGGCCTTCAGCTCTCCAAGTGTTTGGACAACCTCCGGAAAAGGCGGCATCTTGCCGATCGAGGACGTGAGAATCTCGGCGTCGGCGGTCTCGAACGGCAGCCCGAAATCACCCATAGCGCGCTCCAGCGCAAGGGCACTGACCGCAGCAAAACGACGATGAGGCCGCTCCGCCTCCAAGGCATGTTCATGTTGGTCATAGGCTGAGATAAAGGCCTTCTGGTCAACACCAGTGCCTTTTGTCGTAAGTATCCGGTCCATTGCCGCGAGCAGTCCCTCGTCCCACTGGATCAAGGTTCCGTAGCAATCGAAAGTCAGCCATGTCGGCTTTTGTCCGGTCAATGTCATGTGTTATCTCCTTTTTCCTGAGATTGACAAACTCCCACAACATTGCACAATTAAATGTGGTGATATCTTTCAGTGGAAATTCAAATGAGCTTTGGTTTCGATCTCGATCTTTTGAAAACTTATGCTGCGGTGGTCGATAGTGGCGGCTTCACGAAAGCCGCTGAACGTGTGCACCTGACGCAATCAACTGTCAGCCAGCAGATAAAAAAGCTGGAGGGTAATCTTGGCGCGCTGCTTCTGCGGCGCGACAAGTCGACAGGCACGATCGAGACAACGGAAGCTGGTGAATTGCTCCTGAGCTATGCGCGCAGGCTCCTCGCCACGGCAGAAGAGGCCGCTGAGGTGATGCGAAAGCCTTCGGCACCGCGCACGGTTCGCCTGGGTGTGCCGGAAGATTTTGCAGGGCGGCGCCTGATTGACCTTCTGACTGGGTTTTCTGCCGCATCCCCACATATTCGACTGGATACTGTCAGCGGCTGGAGCGCGGAACTTCGTCGCCTGCTGGACGCGCGCGAGATCGATCTGGCGCTGATCAAACGCGAGCCGGGCGATGGGCCTTGTATTGCAAGCTGGACAGAAGACCTTATCTGGGTGGAAAGTGCCACTCACGCCGCCAAGACCGACCCTGTGCCACTTGCCGTTTTTCCTGTCGGCTGCATCTATCGCGATCGCGCCATTCGCGCCATCGAGCGCAATGGCCGCCGCTGGCGGATCGCCTATACCAGCCAGGGGCTCATGGGCGTGCAAGCGGCCGTTGCCTCGGGCCTGGGCATAAGCCTCTTGCCATCCGACGCAGTTCTACCGGAGCATCGAAAGCTAAATTCGTCCGAAGGTTTTGACGATCAACCGGCGTCCGAAATCGCGCTGATCAAAGGACGGGGACCGCTCTCGCCAGAAGTGAAATCCCTCGGGCAATTTTTACGTCACAGTCTCGATAAGCAACTCAGCTCAAGTAGGTGAATGACGACTCGCTAAAGTGATGAATGCTCCAAATCCGCCGATTGACGCATTCATGTGCTGCTCAGGGGTTCACATTATGAGCCACGTAAGGCTTTGACGGTGCGCAGGTTGCGGGTTGTGACGTGATCGATGATTGCGCAAGGGAGTCCCTGCCGCTCGTCGTCGGTATATAGCTTCCCGGTCTTCGCATGCTTGACAGGTACGACGTCAGAGCACATTGTACTAATCGGTAAAAGTCGTACCAATCAGTATAAGTTTAAAAAGGATCCAACATGTCACGCCCTCCACTCCCGCCCTTCACCCTGGGAAGTGCAGTAGAAAAGGTTCGCCTGGCCGAAGACGGCTGGAACACACGCGATGCTGCCAGGGTCGCTCAGGCCTATACGCTCGACACGCGTTGGCGTAATCGCGTCGAGTTCTGCACCACTCGCGACGAGGCCCAGGCATTTCTGACACGCAAGTGGAACAAGGAGCACGACTACCGCCTCATCAAGGAGCTTTGGGCTTTTGCCGGTAACCGCATTGCAGTGCGGTACGCTTATGAATATCATGACGATAGCGGTCGCTGGTTCCGCGCTTACGGCAATGAGAACTGGGAATTTGCCGAGGACGGGCTGATGGCGCATAGACATGCCAGCATCAATGAAATGCCGATCTCCGAAAGCGAGCGCCTGTTCCAATGGCCGCTCGGCCGTCGGCCGGATGACCACCCTGGCCTCAGCGATTTGGGTCTCTAGTCATGGCCCGCATGGTTGCCGAAAGATCTGACACCATAGCTCCCCTCGCCGAAGTGTTCCGTGAACACGGCTATGAAGGGGCAAGCCTTGCTTTGATTGGCAAGGCTACTGGCCTCGGCAAGGGCAGCCTCTACAACTTTTTTCCTGGTGGGAAAGAAGAGATGGTGCGGGCTGTCCTCACAGAAATCGAACAGTGGTTCGAAACTGCGATATATGCCCCCTTGCGGAACGGGAGCGATGCCAATGCTGCTATCAATGCGATGCTTGATGCCATCACGGATTACTTCAAATCTGGCAGGCGTGTATGCCTGGTTGGCGCCTTGGCCGTCTCCAATACACGAGACCGCTTCTCCCAGGCCGTTCGGGGTTATTTCGCAAGCTGGGTAGACGCGTTGCAAGCAGCGCTCGTTCGGCAGGGCCAGCACGATGAACGAGCGCGTATCCTCTCGGAAGATGCCGTGCTTTCCATACAGGGCGCAATAGTGTTGTCGCGCGCGCTGGACAACCCGGCCGTGTTTCAACGCGCCATGGACCAGCTCCGGAGGCGACTACTGGTTATTGAAATATGACCGCTCTGCTCAGTTACTGTTGAAAAACTAAGAGTTGTTGGCGCCCGGCATCAATTCTCGAACTTCACCTGGGGCCACAGCTCCAATGAGAACCGAAAACACCTCCTCTGCCTCAGCAGCAGAGCAATTCCCGCGCGTAACTGCGGTTGTTAACGCGTCTCCTGCTGCAACCAAAGCTGCGGAAGCCAACGCCAACGATTCCGGCCGTAAGCTTGAGTGAGGCCGTAGAACTTCCACGAACATTTCGATCACAGCGTCGACTAACTCCTGGTAAACGCCTGCTTTCTCTTCGCTTCCTGCAAGCGCCGCGCCGACAGCATGAAATTCGTCACCCTGATCGGTTCCGCAAGCCAGATAGGTTTTAGCCAAAGCCGAAACAGTCTCTTCCGCAGATCGATTTTGCTCAGCCATAAGCGTGCGAAACGCGGTGATGCGTTCGGTGTCTATCCAACGATAGAGTTCAATCAACAGACCTGTTCTGGTCTCGAAATGCTCGTAAGTCACAGGCTTGGAGACGCCCGCACGCACTGCCAGATGGCCTAACGTCAGCCGATCAGCACCTTCCTTCCGAACGATTAAGCGCGCCGTCTCCAGGAGTTGCTGACGCCGCTCGGGCTTTGAAAGACGGCCCGCGGTCCTGTTGTCGACAGCGACTTTTGGTTTTTCCACTTGCGTACCTACTTTTAGTAACCTACCATATGTAGGTATTAGTAAAACATAGGTGTCGCAATGTTACAAGCTTCTGAAAGTCTGCACGACCCAATCCTGATTATCGGCGGCGCTGGTGAGGTCGGGCGCTGGGCTACACGCTTCTTGCGTGACCAACATCCTGATGTACCAATCCTCATTGGCGGTCGCGACGAACAACGGGCGATACGAGCAGCAGCAGCTGTCGACGGCGCGTCTGCGGTGGTCGTGGACCTCACTGCGTCCGACCTGGGGTTAGGCGAGCGGCGCGTCTCGGCAGTCGCAACGCTGTTCACCGATGAGACTGGGGCAGCTCTCCGCTGGGCCCAGCAAAAAGGTGCCGGGTATATCAACATCTCGCCAAGCATCAGCGAACTCGGTTTGGAAACTGCGACATTCATGCAAAACCCTGCCGCCGCGCCCGTCGTTTTGGGTACAGAGTGGCTGGTTGGTGCGACAAGCGTACCGTCGCTCCTGTTCGCCCGAGAATTTGGTCGTCTGGAAAACTTTCACATCGAGGCGGTGCTCGATGAGCAAGATGCGTTTGGACCTGCGGCAAATGCAGACCTTGAGCGCCAGATGTATGCGGGTGCTGCTGCTCTTATAAGAACGGCTGGCGCGTGGCGGTGGTGCCATGGCGACGAAACCAAGTCAAAGGTCCGCGCAATCGACGGTACCGAGTTGAACGCGAACCTGTTTTCGCCGAACGACGTCCTGTTGTTGGCAAACGCAACCGACGCACCTGATATTCGGTTCGACTTGGCCATCGGAATGAGCTCCGCCCGCCGGAATGGCGGACCGGTATCGACGGAAATTATCATCAACCTTTCGGGCCTGGATCACGCCGGGCAGCCGCTTCGGAAACGTCACGCGATCGTTCACCCCGGTGGGCAGATGCCGCTCACGGGTTTGGGTGTCGCGCTCGTTCTTGAACGCCTGGCTGGTCTCGAAGGCGATGCGCCTCGACCGGGTCTCTACTTCCCGGCCCAGCTCATCGATCACTCCACATACCTTGAAAGGCTTCGCGCTTCAGGTGGTGAAGTCATGGAATTGGAGCCGATCCAACACGCGCCGCAAGGCTCGCATCAAGCATAAATTGGAGCAGAAAATGAGCCATCCTAGTTTACTATCAGCCGCCACGGATCATCCCGTACTTCATTCGCAAATCGAGGCCAACGGTGACTCTTTCCATGTCGTTGAACAAGGCCGTGGTCCAGTCGTGCTTTTCTTGCACGGATTTCCAGACACTGTGGAAACGTGGCGTAGCCAGATGCAAGTTGTTGCAGAAAACGGGTACCGCGCGATCGCGCTGGACATGAGGGGTTTTGGCGACAGTTATTCCCCGGACGATCCAGCATTGTATAGCGGAGCCTTCATTGTTGGCGACCTGATTGGCATCCTTGATGCATTGCAGGTGCCTACCGCAACGATCGTATCGCATGATTGGGGCGCGGACCACGGCCAACGCGCAATGGTCATGCGACCAGATCGTTTCAACGGGATCATAACGCTCGGCATCCCGTTCCTGCCACGGGGCGAGTTGAGTACATGGGACATGCTACGCAGTCGCGGTCTCGGCGATCTCTATTACGCTTTCGACATGATGAAGGCGGAGACGGATGACCGGATCCGCGATGCCAGCAAGACTATCCCGAGTGCACTTTATTGGCTCTCGGGCGAGCCCGTCGAAGGAACCGGCTGGGACCCCATCGATGCAAAGCGGAATATGTTCCGACCTGCACCTGACGTGCTGCCGAGCTGGGCCGATCCAGCCTATGTGAAACACAACATCGAAACGTTCCAGCGAACGGGGTTCCGAGGGGGGCTGAACCAGTACCGTGGCGTGCAGGCGACGTTTGAGCATCTCGCTGCCTACAAGGATGTGCTGATCAAGCAGCCATCGCTTTATATTTGGGGCGATGCAGACGGGTTGTGCCGACTGTTCCACCCGGTCCCACCGACAGTGGAAGAAATGCGCGAGACAGCGCCTGGCCTCGTCGATGTCGTGCGCCTGGAAGGTGTCGGTCACTGGCCTCATCATGAGGCCCGCGAACGCGTGAATGCCGAAATCATCAAATTCCTGAACGGCCTGAATGCCACCGTTTCAGCAACTGCCTAATCGATCAAGGAACATACGATAATGACACTTTCTCACGCACTTCGTACAGGCGATCTTGCTTCGGTCAAAGGCGCTATTGACGCCGGGGCCGACGTCAATGCTCGAGGCTCCGATGGTCTTACGCCATTGATGATCGCGTCTGCGCTTGGGCAGGCACAAGCTGTTGCTTTGCTCCTGACCGCCGGGGCGGACGTGCTGGCGGCGGAACCTCGAATGGGGGCAACGGCAATCCACAAGGCAGCACAGTCCGGCAGCGCCGATGTGATCGGGATGCTCTTGGACCACGGAGCCTTCATCGATCAGCAATCGCCCGTTCTTGGTAACACAGCCTTGATGGATGCCGTGCTTCACAAGCACGAATCTGTCGTGCGGGTTTTGCTGTCGCGGCGCGCTCGGACCACGATACGGAATTACTGGCAACAGACCGCGCTCGACATCGCCAAGTATGACGACCTGCAGGCAATCTCAGCGTTGATTGAGGAACGAGATGAGGCAGATGAAAAGCACATCGCGGGCATGTTAACCGTCTCATCAGTCAAGGCCGGCAATATTGAGGAGGTGAAGCGGCTGATCGCAGATGGTGCGGATTTTGAGGTTCGGGTGCCAATAACCGGGACGTTCGATGACGACTACACGCCTCTCGGTCTCGCAGTTCGCGAAGGCCATGCCGAAATAGTGCGCGTATTGCTGGATGCTGGGGCAGATCCCCGCCGTACGATCGGTCTCATGCGTGGTTCGCCACTTCACGATGCTGCCTATTTCGGAAAGGCGGATCACATCGATATCTTGACGTCATCAACAAAGCAGGGGGACACACAGGTTGAGCTCGATGCACAGGGTCCTTACAATGGCCTGACCGCGTTGCACGATGCTGTGTGGCATGGATATGTGGATGCTGTTGCGTCGCTGGTCCGCGCCGGTGCTCGCCGTGATTTGAAAACCCACTCGGGTCTGACACCACTGAGCCTCGCGACTTTCTACGGCTATGACCGGATCGTTGAAATCCTGAGCAACGACAGTCAGCAGGCTGCCTGAGCACACCACATCGAAATTGCGTTTGTCGCAGCAAGTGCTGCGGCGACGCATGAGGGGCGATGAGCATAAGCACGAATTCTCTGCCGGGATTGTTAGTCAGCTCTTAATTGCGTTCCGCGCACCAAGAGGAAGCATTCCCTTAAGCTCGAGGTCGCAACCGCATTGCAAGCGCTGATGCCGCGATGGCAGGAAACGACAAGGCAAGCAAAAAAGGGAGGCCGATCATGATTGAAGGGTCATTGTTTGCAGCCACCAGCGCGGGTAATTGGGCAAATGTGATGATCGCTCCTGCGTACCACATTTTTCTGAAAAACCACGCGATTAGTCCAGATATGATCACAGACAACGGATATGCAGCGTACCAGTATGCGGCGGCATCCCAAGGTTCACTAACGTCGCCCAGATGACACACAAGTTGCCAGAAAAATAGGCCAAAGATCAATGTTGCGACCGGTGCTGTCCATCGCGGGTTCATCATCATTGGATCACAGGCTCCTTTGGTGAACAAAAATACTCGGACAAGGATGTTTCGCCTAAAGCTACGGCGAAAGTAAATCCGGTAATCATCCCAACGGGATCACGATTTATGATAACAGTGGGACAGACAAGTTGCTGGCCGGTCGCACAAATAGATGCCCAAATCTCCTGAACCAGACTTTCAGATGCCAATTAACTTTAGGCCCCACAGCGCGGCCCTCTATCGCTAGTCGCTGCGGGTGGTGATCTTGCTTCCACGGTTGATCCGTCTGCGCGCTAAGATAGAAAAAGACAGTTGTTAGTTCCGAGGGATTGTGTTTCGATCAAATCCTCTGAAATATCTTCATGCAGTCTTCAGTCTCTCCTTGTAGCCATCTGGCTTTCACAGACAGGTTGCCAATGCCAGATTTCTTCACTCTGTTTGTCGTCGTCCTGCTTCTCAATCTGTCACACTGCGTCCTTTGGAGCATGATCGCTTATCGCTATACCGACCTCCTTGCTGCCAGATATTGGCTTTTCGGCAGTGCAGCAGGCGCGGTTGGCGGCATCATTCTCTCCTCGCAAGGAGATAGTGGTTTGATCATTCAAACCGTTGCGGGAAACAGTTTCATAATCGTCGGGTTTTACCTGAACTGGTGTGGTTTACGCCAGTTCCACGGAGACGCCGTCGGATGGAAAACGATTGCGCTGCTACTGAGTGGGAGTGTCATGCTTATGCTGTTAACATTCGAAGTGTGGCATGGGCGGAATCCAATCTACACTCTGACGCAAGCTGTGCCGCTCGTGCTGATGGCGGTCTACTTGTTGCGGTTTGTCCGTCAAGATCTCGGTGCGGCCGTCTCATGCATGGCGATGACAATGGGGGCGATATCCCATTTTGTTGTCGCGGCTGGAAATATTCTTATCGTCACAGGAATGGAGCCTGAGCTTGATCTTTATCAGGTGGCATCGGTCGACCTACTGGTCTTTCTATTCGTGTCGGTCATCTGGAATTTCGGGCTCCTTGTATCGGCAGTCGAGCGCGAACGTGTAGAGTTGGATCGCCTTGCAAATGAAGACGAACTGACAGGCATAGCCAACCGCAGACAATTCGTAAAACACCTTCAGAAGGCTTGTGATGGAGCTTCTGGCGGGGAGCGCTTTAGCGTGCTTCTGTTTGATTTAGATAGGTTTAAGCATATCAACGACAAATATGGTCATGCAGCAGGCGACGCGGCGTTGAAGCACGTGGCAGGCGTGATAACAAAACAGCTGCGACGGGGTGACGTAATTGCGCGCATTGGAGGTGATGAATTTGGGCTGGTTCTGATAGGTGCGTCTGCGGCCTCGGCAGCGACTATTGCCAGTCAGATCATCAATGCGATCAGAGCAAAACCCCTTTATTGGCAAGCTCTGCAACTTCCTTTAACCGTTAGTATAGGGATTGTTTCGCCCTATGGACCTGGCATCGATCCTGAAGTGCTGCTGGATAATGCAGACCGGGCGCTCTACGAAACAAAAAGGCGGGGCCGGAACGGGTATAGCATTTTTGAAACCGATCCAGTCCGCGTCTCAAATGTTATTCGACTTACCGACTTTCCATCTTCCGGATCGCCAAGGCCGTAAAAGAACTGCACTCTCAGCGATTAGGGTAGCACCCCTCGTCGCAGCTGACTTCAGCTTGTAGGGTATCCTGCGTTTTTACAAGACAGCGTGGGTGGGGGCCCAACGGTTGCGCCCTGATAGGCTTTGGATGAATCAGGGAACCTTCCAATTTTTCCCGAGACAAGGCCCAATTGGCGGGTTTTGTCAGCTTGCTTTATCGGCACTTTTAAACACGTATGTATTTTCAGCGGAAAATTCTGGACTGAAAATTTCGTCGAGCAAATTCAGGACACGTTGCACACCAGGGTTGGCGCAACTGTAGTAAATGGTTTGCGCGTCCCGACGTGTGTTTACCAAGCCATCAGACCGAAGTTTCGCCAGATGCTGGGACACAGCCGACTGGCTCATCTGCATCTTTGAGCAAAGTTCGCCGACGGACATTTCTCTTTTTAAAATGGCAGAAAGCAGTTCAATTCGTACGGCGTTCGAAAGGTTAGACAGCAATCGTGCTTTTGAAGAATTTGAATACATTTACCGGCTCCTCAGCGAAGCATTCTGTGGACAGAGCGACAAACGAGACCCAGACAAGCGCAACTTTCCGTTCAGATCGGCTTTGTTGAGCACTATCGGCTAAAGACAACTTTAGATATATTTGTGAATTCGTCAACCATGCGATGAACACATAAGCCGAAGACTATTCGTTGCGCACGGATAATTGTATTTTCTCTGGTGACCATCGACGGGTGCTTAACCTGAAGCCTGCGCGCTAGAGGAGGCATGATTCCAGCCGCCGTTGACTCGGAGTGGACTCGAAAAGGGACAGTCCCTGCAACGGCCGATGTTGCTACCTGGCGTAAAGACATCTCGGCACTGCTGATTCTACGCAGAGCGCGCCGTTGTTTGCCGTTGACCGAAGCATACTGATGCTGATGTGACAGCAGATGTCCCTAAGAATTGAACGGCAAATTTTGGCGTGCAAAAATCGCCGCATGTCGTCTTAAGGGGTTTATCTGTAGCACGAATCGTCCAGTCTCATCCCGAGGGAAAACGGGGTCTTTACATGGGAATATTATCGACCAAACAGAAGCTCCATCCGGTAATGGAAGGAGGCTTTTACACTTGGGACATTGTAGAAAACAGGTTTTGGGCCGATCGGCGCTACGCAGAGATTATGGGCGTTGACTATTCCAACGTCGATCGAGGTCTTCCTGCAGAGAGCTTTCTCGAAACCGTCCATCAAGATGATCGCGCTGGTGTCATCGAACGCCTCAAAATGACAGTAATAGACAGGCATCCGTTCGAGTCTGCCTATCGCGTTAAGCGAGAAGACGCGTTTATTCTCGTTAAAGATTATGGCCAGTGCATGAGATCGGTTGATGGTTACGCCACTCTTTTTACAGGGATAGTCTTTGAAATATTAGAGGCAATATCAAACACGTCGGCCAGCAACTCGAACCGCCTAGATCTCTAGCACTGCCGCCCGGAAGCACGTGGAAGTGCCAACAGCTTGACGGAGACCGAACCGTCGAGCCCGAAAATAGGGCGATTCCAATTTTTGATCAGTGAGGTGCAACAGCTGGTATCTATTAGACGCCGAGGAAACGGGCGACGCACGCGAAGCAATTTTGGCCGCCGTCACCTCCGTTTATCGATCTTCTCGCACTTACATGTAGACGTGAAATATGTTCACTCTCGTCATCAGCAACCAGATGCAAACTCGCTCAGCTTATTTGGCGAGCTTTTCGCCACTCAGTTTTAGAACGATAACAACCCCTTTTTCAGACCAATCGTATTCGATCGTCCCACCGAGTTGACCGGATACAATACGGTTGAGGAGTTTACTTCCGTACCCCCCTTCGCTTATCGGCGCATCCACCGCCGGTCCGCCTCGCTCTGTCCACGTCAATGTCACTTCGCCATCCTCTGTAGCACCCGACAGGTCCAAAATGCCAGTATCCTTGGACAAAGCACCATACTTCATCGAATTTGTCGCCAGTTCATGAAACACAAGTGACAAGGCTGTCGCTGCTGCTTCGTCAACTCCCATGCGCGGTACGGCAACCCGTATGCGCCCTTTGAATGCTCCCATATCCTCGTACGGCGCAAGAAGCACCGACAGGAGATCTCCCAACAGCGCGGCGTGCCCTTGCGCGCCCGGAAGTGGCCGCACTAGGTCATGTGCCCTGCCAAGAGCTGCCAGCCGCGCAGTCAACTCTTTTGCCATTTCTTTGACGGTGTTGGACGACAGTGACGTGATGTTGGTGAGGCCCATAGCGATCGCCAGAAGGTTTTTCACTCGGTGGCTCATTTCCCCGGCGAGCAATTCATTGCCCTCCTCGGCCTGTTTCCGACCAGTCACGTCGAGGAATACGCCAAACATCTGTCCATTGTGTAGAGCGGCATCATCACCCAATCCGCGCGCCGATATCCAGCGTATTTCATTGCCGACCATGATTCTGAAGTCAATCTCATAGGGTCCGACAATTCCCCTCGTAGCCGTGAACGCGGCGCGCACACGGTCGCGATCGGCTGGATGAACATGGGCAGACAAGTCTTCGAATTTCACTTCGCCGTTTTTCACCAGACCCCAGAGCTTGAATGCCTGCTCGTCCATGGCGAAACGATCGTTCGTAACGTTCCACGACCACAGTGCCACGCCCGCAGCATGAATGGCGCGACGGAGGTTTTCAGGTTTCCACAATGGATGAAGAGGGTCGCTAAACGGCATCGAGAGATCTCCGTGCGTAAAGGGCCTGCGTAATACGAGAAGCCTCAAAAAGCTATTACTTAAATTCTGTTCACACGTCGATAAGCACACTCGCCGGGAACTTCTGCTTCAACTTCAAGTTCGCCATCTGAAGATCGTGCGGTTTACACCTGTGCCTCCGCCCGGCTTGGTTACTCAATAAGCTGGCTTCCTGCTCACCTTCAGGTGAGGTTCAATGTCGCAGTAGGAGCTTCTTGAGCGCTTGTCGTCAACGGATCTTGCCGTCGTTATCGACGCCAAGGGTCGGATTTATGCCCTTAGCATATTTCGCTGGCGATCTTTTTTATAACGGAAATCCGTGCCCTCGGCACGGCAAACTGATCTGACAAAAGGAAAGATAGATGAAAGCTCTGTGCTGGCACGGCAAAGGCGATATTCGCTGCGACAACGTCCCTGAACCACAGATAGAGGACGGTCGAGACGTTGTAATCAAGATGACGGCCTGCGCAATCTGCGGCTCGGACCTTCACCTGATGGACGTATACATTCCCTTTATGAAAAAGGGTGACATTCTCGGCCACGAATTCATGGGGGAGGTTGTCGATGTCGGGCGCGACAATAAAAAGCTGAAAGTTGGCGACCGGGTCGTCGTGCCATTCACGATCAGCTGTGGCGAATGCAATCAGTGCCTTAAGGGCAACTGGTCGGTTTGCGAACGGACAAACAGAACGGCCGATAACGCAACCAAGGCTTTCGGTTACCCCACTGCTGGTCTTTTTGGTTACTCGCATCTGACCGGTGCCTATGCCGGCGGTCAGGCCGAGTTCGTCAGAGTCCCATATGCCGACGTGTCGCCTATCATCATTCCCAACGGCATGTCTGATGAGCAGGCCTTGTTCTTGGGAGACATCTTCCCCACGGGTTGGATGGCGGCCGCAAATTGTGAGATCGAGCCAACCGATGTCGTTGCTGTCTGGGGGTGTGGTCCTGTCGGGCAGTTCTGCATCAAGAGCGCGTTCATGCAAGGCGCGGCTAGGGTCATTGCAATTGACAACGTTCCAGAACGCCTTGCTCTCGCGCAGTCGCTGGGTGCCGAGATCATCAACTTCGATGAGATCGATGAGACGATCCTTGAGCATATCAAGGACATGACCGATGGTTACGGCGCGGATAAATGCATCGATGCCGTTGGTTCTGAATCCCATGCAACCGCGTCGTTCGATGCGATCGTCGACAAGGTAAAGGCAGCCACACTTTTGGGCACAGATCGCCCGCATGCGCTGCGGTCCGCCATCATGGCCTGCAGACCCGGCGGTATCGTTTCAGTCCCAGGCGTCTATGGTGGGTTCTGGGATAAAATTCCCTTTGGCGCCGCTATGAACAAGGGGCTAACGATCCGCACAGGTCAGACCCATGTCAACAGATACTCGCGCGACTTGCTGCGCCGTATTGAAGAGGGTGAGATCGATCCGTCGTTCCTCATCACGCACAGAGCGAAACTGGAAGACGGACCGGGCCTCTACGAGACGTTTCGCGACAAAAAGGATAATTGCATCAAGGTCGTACTGACGGTCTGAAAGGTTTGGCGTCTACCTTGGCCAGGTCGCATCGTAGCGGCGCGGTCTCCGATGCTCTCCATCCAACCAAACTCTAATTTTGGTGGCTGTCATATACGAGATTTTCTGATGCGGACGCTTGAAATCGACGACCTCATGCGGGGGATGAACAGACCTGAATGATATCTGCTTTTCGCCTGCAATAGACTGTA
Source organism: Agrobacterium vaccinii (assembly GCF_021310995.1). NCBI lineage: Bacteria > Pseudomonadati > Pseudomonadota > Alphaproteobacteria > Hyphomicrobiales > Rhizobiaceae > Agrobacterium > Agrobacterium vaccinii. The sequence goes on from NZ_CP054152.1 coordinate 155,170, forward strand.
TTATTCGCCACCTTTATCCTTTCCGGGGGAAATAACGCGCAAATTCTGAGATGACGGGGAACTACGCACTGTCCATTTTGTTTGCAAAAATAGAAACCGCCGACAAGAAAGATTCAAATGTCTGGACCGAAAGACGATGAACCATCCCTGAATAAGATTCACAAGGATGCGGAAGGACAATACGCACAAGGCTTGAAGCACAGTGATAATAACGGCGTTGCCAGCGCAAAGCCGACGGTCATTACTGGTTCTGAGGACGCGACTGTAAATAAGAATCCGCCCGGTTCAAAGTCCCTGGAAAAAAAATTGGGATTTGAATTATGACGTGCGGGAAACAAACGAAGGCGACTTTCGCGGCTGATAGCAATTTCGCGCATGATCGACATCCCGTATAAGATCGGTTAGTTGCACCTTTCAACCATTAACTCGGTGTGGCTTCAATCCTTTCGGCATTTGGTCTTCGCAGGTCGGCGAGTTCGGCAGCAATGCGCCTACAGCGCTCATGTCACGCTGGATTTTATGCTGAAAGTACAAGTTCACCAATATGAGGTGGCGCCAAAGAGCTCGAGATGCTTGACAATAGTCATATATCCAATAATCTGGATACATGGAATCAAATAATGCTATTGCGGCGTTTGCCGCCCTTGCCCAATCCACCCGTCTGGACACCTTCCGACTGCTGGTCCGTCACGAACCGGAGGGCGTGCCCGCCGGTGAACTCGCCCGCCTGCTCGAGGTGCCACAGAACACCATGTCAGCCCACCTTGCGATCCTGTCGCGCGCCGGTCTGATTAGAGGCGAGCGCCACAGCCGCTCGATCATCTACCGCGCCGAGATCGATGCGTTGCGCGACCTGACCCTGTACCTTGTCAAGGACTGCTGCGGCGGCAGCGCCGAACTCTGTGTGCCCCTGATCACCGCTCTCACCCCCTGCTGCGACCCGTCCACTTCGGAGAACCTGCGATGATCAGCGACCGCGTCTTTAGTGTCCTGTTCCTATGCACCGGCAATTCCGCCCGCTCGATCCTTGCCGAGTCCATCCTCAACGGCGAAGGAAAGGGGCGCTTCAAGGCCTATTCGGCAGGTCGCCGACCCAAGGGGCAAGTGCACCCGCTGGCCCTCGATACGCTGCGCGCCCTCGGTTACGAGTCCACCGGCTTTCGCTCAAAGACCTGGGATGAGTTCGCCGAACCCGGTGCCCCGCAAATGGATTTCATTTTCACGGTCTGCGACAACGCCGCTGGCGAAGCCTGCCCTGTGTGGCTTGGCCACCCGATGACCGCTCACTGGGGTGTCGAGGACCCGGCCGCCGTTGAAGGCACAGAGATCGAGAAGGACCGAGCATTCTCCAAGGCCGCGCGCTTCCTCGAAAACCGGATCTCCGCGTTTCTCAGTCTGCCACTGACGTCGATCGACAAGCTGGCGCTGGAAACCCGCCTTCGCGAGATAGGCGCGCTTGAAGGCGGCACCCGCCCGCAGGGGCAGGTCGCCTGATGTCCACGTTCGAGCGTTACCTAACCGTCTGGGTCGCCCTGTGCATCGTTGTCGGAATTGGGCTCGGGCACCTGATGCCGGACGTGTTCCAAGCCATCGGTGCGGTGGAAGTCGCCAAGGTCAACCTGCCGGTCGCCGTGCTGATCTGGCTGATGATCACCCCCATGCTGCTGAAGATCGATTTTACTTCTCTTGCCCAGGTTGGTCGTCACTGGCGTGGTATCGGCGTTACCCTGTTCATCAACTGGGCGGTCAAGCCATTCTCGATGGCGCTGCTTGGCTGGCTGTTCATCGGCTGGCTGTTCCGACCGTATCTGCCGGAAACCCAGATCGACAGCTATATCGCAGGCCTGATCATTCTTGCGGCGGCACCCTGCACGGCCATGGTGTTCGTCTGGTCCAACCTGACCAAGGGCGAACCGCACTTCACGCTGAGCCAGGTGGCGCTCAACGACGCGATCATGGTGGTGGCGTTTGCGCCAATCGTAGCCCTCCTGTTGGGACTTTCCGCCATCACCGTGCCGTGGGATACGCTCATTCTTTCGGTCGTGCTCTATATCTTCCTGCCCGTGATCGTGGCGCAGGTTTTGCGCGGGAGCACGGATGTCGACCGCATGGCCGGTCGCCTGCAGCCGGTCTCGCTGGTGGCGCTGCTCACCACCCTCGTGCTGCTGTTCGGCTTCCAGGGTGAGCAGATCATTGCGCAACCGATGGTCATCGCGCTCCTTGCCGTGCCGATCCTCATCCAGGTCTATTTCAACTCAGGCCTCGCCTATGTGCTGAACCGCGTCAGCGGCGAGGAGCATTGCGTGGCCGGTCCCTCCGCCCTGATTGGTGCCTCGAACTTCTTCGAGCTGGCTGTGGCCGCCGCCATCAGCCTGTTCGGGTTCACCTCCGGTGCAGCGCTCGCCACTGTCGTCGGCGTCCTCGTCGAGGTGCCGGTGATGCTGTCCGTGGTCTGGATCGTCAACCGCAGCAAGAACTGGTACGAGCGCGGCGCTGCCGTCCGGACCAATGCCGCCACCATCAAAAAGGCCTGAGATCATGGACGTCACCATCTATCACAACCCCGCTTGCGGCACGTCGCGCAACACCTTGGAGCTGATCCGTAATGCCGGCATCGAGCCAACCGTTGTCGAGTACCTGACCTCCCCGCCGAGCCGTAATCAGCTTCAAACGATGATTTCCGGCGCAGGCCTCGCGTTGCGGGAAGCCATCCGCGAGAAAGGCACGCCCTATGCCGAACTTGGTCTCGACAACCCGGACCTCTCCGACGATCAGTTGCTCGAAGCCATGCTGAAAGACCCCATCCTGATCAACCGCCCGTTCGTGGTGACACCACTTGGAACGCGGCTGTCACGCCCGTCCGAAGTCGTACTCGACATCCTGCCGGAGACGCACAAGGGTGCGTTTACCAAGGAAGACGGCGAGCAGGTTCTCGATGGGGAGGGCAAGCGCATTGGCTGATCTGTCTGCTCTCGACTGCGACCACCTGCGCCAGCCGGACCTCGACGCGCTGCGGCCGGCATTTTCGACCCACAAGCCGCGCATCCTGATCCTTTACGGCTCGCTGCGCACGGTATCGTACAGTCGCTTGCTCGCGTTCGAGACGGGCAGGTTGCTGGAAGAACTTGGCTGCGAGGTGCGGATCTTCGATCCCACAGATCTGCCGCTGCCCGATGCCGCACCGGTCACCCATCCCAAAGTCCAAGAACTGCGCGACCTCACCCAGTGGTCGGAAGGCCATGTCTGGATATCGCCGGAGCGTCACGGCGCGATGACCGGAATCATGAAGGCGCAGATCGATTGGATTCCACTGGCGGTCGGCTCGATCCGCCCAACGCAGGGCAAGACCCTCGCGGTGATGCAGGTGTCCGGCGGCTCCCAGTCATTCAACACGGTGAACCACCTGCGCGTACTTGGCCGCTGGATGCGAATGATCACCATCCCCAACCAGTCCTCGGTTGCCAAGGCCTTTCAGGAGTTTGACGCGGACGGCCGAATGAAGCCGTCATCCTATTACGACCGGGTCGTCGACGTTTGCGAGGAGCTGGTAAAGTTCACGCTGCTGACGCGGGACGCATCTAGCTACCTGACCGATCGCTACAGCGAGCGGAAGGAAGACGCTGAGAAGCTGGAGCAGCGCGTGAGCCTCAAGTCCATATGATCGCAAGACTTCCAATCGCGGCCATCCTGGCACTCGGTGTCACCCAGATCATCTGGTTACGCACCCTCTAAGAAGCGCCTCTAATGTGGTATCACTGAGAGCAATCTGGTGCCCCCAGATGTTTATAGATAACATGGGTTAGGCTCGATTGATTGAGTCAGCGCCAGTGTTCTGATCGCTTCGTCTCGAAAACCAGTTTGCCAGGAGCGCGCCAGAAATGTTGTGCCACACGCTGAATATGGCGCTTGGAACCGCCGCAAGGGGCGAGAAATATGCAGTTGCGAGCGCCGCACCCAGACCGGAATTCTGCATTCCAACTTCGATGGCAATTGCCTTGCGCTTTGCAAGCGAAAGGCCCGTCGCCTTTGCCGCGAAATAGCCGAGCAGGTAGCCCAGACCATTGTGGAGGACGACAACAGCAAAGATCATCAGGCCGGACTGGGCGATGGCGCCTTTTGATGCACCAACGACTGCCGAAACGATGAGCACAATGCCGACGACGCTGACCAGCGGCAGCGCGGGAACCGCGGCCTTGACGACGCCAGGGAGCAGCTTCTGCAACGCAGCACCCAGAGCCAGCGGCACGAGTACGACCTTGACGATGCTGAGGAACATTGCCCAGCCATCGACCGGCAGAAATTGGCTGGCAAACATCCACACCAGGAACGGCGTTACCAGCGGTGCTGCAAGTGTCGTCACCGAGGTGCAGGCCACCGAAAGTGCAACATCGCCCTTCGACAGATACGTCATGACATTGGAAGAGGTGCCGCCCGGGCAGCAACCGACCAGAATGACGCCAGCCGCGACCTCTGGAGGCATTGGAATAATCCGTGTCAGCAACACGGCCAGTAACGGCATGATGAGGAACTGACCAAGCACGCCGATGGTGACATCGAACGGACGCTTCACAACTTTGCGGAAATCATCCACGGACAGGGTGAGACCCATTCCGAACATGATGATCGACAGGAGCGTTACGATCCACGGTGCGATCTGCTTGAAGGTGTCAGGGAAAAAGAAACCGAGGACCGCAAAGAGAATGACCCAGGCGGCAAATGTCTTGCCGACAAACGTAGAGATGGTTCCTAGTGTTTTCATATCCTCACTCCCTAATTCCAGAATTGTCGCGAGGTCTAAATGGCAGGGTCGAGGTGTCAAGGTCATGCACAGCCTTCTAAGGTCTTACGGTAAGTCAGCAGTGCCTAAAACACAGAAATTTGCGCACTCCTCGGCAAATTTCATGATCGCGGAACACCGATTTTTATAGAAAAGACAGACCGCCTCCCCTAAGTTGAAGGTCTTGGCGCGTGCTGCGTGCGCCACGGGTTCCTTCCCGAAATTGACGGAGACTTCGATCAACCTCTCACAAGGGAGCGAGAACCCATGTCTTCAGAACAAAGACCCGGTCGCATCCAATCCACTCTTCGCCATTTCCTCGACAACGAGGCATCCGGTGGTATCGTCCTGATGGTCGTCGCAGTTTTGGCGATCATCACCGCCAACTCACCGCTGGCGAAAACCTACTTTGATCTCCTCCATGTCTATATCGGGCCACTCAGCCTGCAACACTGGATCAACGACGCGCTGATGGCCGTCTTCTTCCTGCTCGTCGGGCTGGAGATCAAACGAGAAATGCTGGACGGCCAGCTTTCGACCTGGAGCCGACGAATTCTTCCGGGTGCAGCCGCCGCGGGCGGCATGCTGTTCCCAGCGCTGTTCTATGTCTATTTCAATTGGAATGATCCGGTAGCGTTACGCGGATGGGCCATTCCTACGGCAACCGATATCGCTTTTGCACTCGGTGTGCTTTCTCTGCTCGGAAGCCGGGTCCCTGCCTCGCTCAAGATATTTCTGGCGGCCCTTGCGATCATCGATGATCTTGGCGCTGTCATCGTCATCGCGATCTTCTACACAGCCGACCTTAATCTCTTGGCCCTTGCGGGCGCAGGCATCGTGGTCGGCAATCTGATCATCTTCAACCGGATGGGCGTCAAAGCGCTCTGGCCTTACCTTGTGTTAGGAGCGGTGCTCTGGGTGCTCGTGTTTGCTTCGGGCGTTCACGCGACATTGGCTGGTGTTATTCTGGCCCTGACAATCCCACTGAAGTTGACACCCGGCATACCGGAGGCAGCCCATCACGAATCTCCTCTGCACAGGCTCGAGCACCTGCTTCACAAGCCCGTTGCATTCGTGATCGTACCAATATTCGGTTTTGCCAATGCCGGCGTATCGTTTGCCGGCATTTCCATGTCGGTCTTTTCAGAACACCTGACGATGGGTATCTCCGCCGGTCTGTTGCTTGGCAAACTGGTCGGCGTCCTCGGCACGGTGGCTCTTCTGGTGAAGCTTGGTGTTGCAGATCTTCCCGCTCAGGCAAGCTGGGGACAAGTGGCGGGCACGGCGCTGCTGTGCGGTATCGGCTTTACGATGAGCCTTTTTATAGGCCTTCTGGCATTTGACGATCCCGGCGTTCAGGATCGTGTGAAGATCGGCATTCTCGCGGGTTCGGTTCTGTCGGGTGCGGTAGGTGCCGTCTTGTTGTCCGTGGCTGGTCGGCGGCGTACTGCGATAGTCTCCGAGCAGCGCTGATCGCTCTCAACAATTCCGGCGAGGTAAGTCAGATTGACTCGCCGGAAACAGTCTGAGCAGCTGCTCTTACGCGTTGCTTGTCGCTTTTCAGGCTCAAGGCGAACTCAGCCCGAGATAGCGCCTCCGTCGAATGCCGGGCGCATTGAACCGCGCCAAAATACCAAAAGCCTTCTGGAGACGAAGACCGACTTCGACAATGGCTGCGCAGTCACGGGGCAGTACAAAGATTTCCGAAGCCTATAGGCATTTTTAAAATAGGAACGAGAAAATGTTTTTTTGCACCCCTCTCAACCTCCGAATGGACATAACTACCCTTCTTTTCCACAAGGGCACTGACGTAGTTGTTTTCGGCGAGCCATTTCTCGTAGCCTTTGATGGAGGGGCCGCCAAGATTGATCGCGAACTCGTGGCCGTGATATGAAAATATGAAAAATGTCTCCGGGTGATCCGTAAGAAGCAGATCATAAGCGAACCCAAACTGAACCCACTTGCCTGTCTCCGGATGTTCCATCAACGTGTCTTCCGGGAAGTATGCCCGGTAATGGTAAGGCCAATCGTCGAAATTACTGCCGTACCTAGCCCACTTCCGAATGTTGTCGTAATGATCCGTTGAGATCATTTCTAAAGCAAATTCAGTTCCGGAAACTGTATCAAACCTCGCGAAAATCGCCTCAAGGGCCATTTTCGCCAAGAACCGAGACATCTCCTTTTCCGGTGGTCTCACATCCATCGGAAAGACATAAACATTTTTCCGAATGAAGAGAGCGTCAAGTCGCTTCAGACGCTCAAATTCCGACTTCTGACTTTCTTTAGTGGAAAAGACTTCCAGCCTTCCCGTTTTCTTTTCCAAGCGCATGCCTACTTCGATGTCGGTTCCATGTGCATATCCTTTCACGAAAGGTATTTTTCGACGTTTGGTAGGTATTTGAAACTTACCGCGAATGTTTTGAAACGACGTATGGCTCAAGATCGGAGCCTCCACGCTGTGGGAAAAGTAATTATTACATCGATCGCAAACAATACCCTTAGGCAGGGCATGTCTGTCGGATAAATTACCTAAAGACTCTGGAATTATGTGCTCAATACTACTGAAAGCCACCTCCGACTTCCCGCAAAAAATACAGATATCTCCCTTGGTCAAATCCGTCCCCCAAACTGATCGCCCCTCAAGGCGTCGTATAATCCTGGAATCGCCGATTCCTGTCCGCTTCACTGCACCCACTGGGTTTCCGTCACCTCATAGTTCCATTCGATACTTGAAGCAGTCGATTCATGTGTGCCAAGATTAGGCACCGCAGATGAGGATTCGTCAAATTATGCCGGACAGCTTCCAACCCTCGAAAAGCCTTGGTAATTTCGGCGTCTCGTCTGGAGATCCTGGATATATTTACATAATTCGATCGGGATCTCGTTTGAAAATCGGCCGCTCAACGGATAGGACGTCTCGACTAAGGCAGGCCAAGACTTGGCTTCCCGACGGGGAAATCTTAGGTGTCAAACCCTTTTGGAATCATCAAACCGTCGAGCGATATATCCAACTTGGATTGGCAATGTTTTGGTACAAAGGCGAGTGGTATGAATTTAATGGAGATGAGTTCGAAGAATCATTCGTAGATGAATTCAAATCATTCGACGACAACGACATAAATCGAAATTCGATAGACTTCATATATTTTATGAATTCATCTGGAATGAGTGAATATACTCTAGAATTTTCAATTAGAAAATCGTCGAAACTGCGCTTCCAGCGCGAGGAAAGTGTACACTCGATAAACAGAGACAATTTATCTGATTGAAAGACGGACGAATGCTGTGAACACCCTCGACGGTAACGCTATTTAGAAGCGGTGGTCGTTGTGAGCTGTTCCAGCCTCCACACTTTCTATCCATCGGAGTGAGCTCAATTTGTAGCGACCATTTCCTGTGCTCACGCAAAGCCGCCGTCACAAAACCAGTCGTCAGACGCCCATGCAAAATAAGCGGCCGTTCTCCAACCATTTCGGCGAGCGTTGCTGCAACTGATGGCCTTTGCCATTAACTCATCGCGAACAGCGTTCACGCCCCCGGCTCCGTATGTTTGACTAAGAGTGTACCGTATGTTCAGCAATTCTTCAGCGGACTGAGACGCATAGAGCGTCGAAAGCTTTAGCTCCTTGAAGTGATTTCGGACTCTTTGCATAAGAATTGGATCCCAAGCTGCAACGGCTTGTACCTCAAAGAGGAGCGCGCTGGGCGAGGTCGGCACGACGCTCGCGACCAACCACGTCTCGGAGTCGACATCATCGTAATAGGGATGAATGCCAACCTCTTGCGCCGTAGTAGGAAACCCCGCCAGTTTTGCCTTGTTGCAATCGGTACATGATGGCACCAGGTTCAAGGGCGACACAGCAAGCGCAGGGTAGTGAGCCTTGGGCAGATGGTGATCCAATGTCATCACGTTACGATGAGCACAAAGAGGACAGCGGCCGTTAGGCGCAGATGCAAAAATCTCGTCATAAATTGGACGCCCGGGACCTTTTGATCCCGCCATTCGCTGGGTGTAAACGGTCTCCATTTCATCCTTTGTGACTGCAACAACCGGTGCGGTCCTGGGAACGGAATGAAGGTTCTGAAGTGGTCCGGCGATGTCATATGCGGCGGACGCTGCAACAACAGCACCTGTTGCAGCGTTCAGCCGAGTTTTCAGATTGACGTTTTTCACACGGCTAATGCAGAGGGTAAATGTGTCGAGTGCGCTTTGGGCTGGTTTGTCGAGTTTCAGCATCAGATGTCGTTCGCATCTCTCGCTGCGATCAAGGCCCGCACGAGCGCGCGCGCTTCACCGCCGAGTTCGTTGTCAAACTTTTCGACAATCCCATTAAAGGTCGAACCGCTCTGAACCTCATCCGTAAGCAATTTGTGAAACCCAGAATGAGTTACCTCGAGGCCGAAGATCTCGCGTGTTAAGATGCCAACGTTCTCACCAAACGTCTCGACTTCCGGTCTCTCAGCTATAGAACGCTCTCCTATTCGTCGAATCTTCCAGCAGCAATTCATTGGCACTTCTTGGACGACCACAGGAGAGTGCGTTGCAATAACTGCCACACCATTCCTGTTGACCAGCAGGTCGGACAACGCCCTGACGAAAGCTGACAACAAAGGCGGATGCAAATGGGCCTCGGGCTCATCGAGCAGGACAAGCGTGCGCTCTTCAACTGTCTCAACCAGTCGAGTTATTGTCAAAAGGACGATTTTGTGGCCCGAACTCAGCAAGTCGAATTTGCGCCGGGCCTCCCCTTTCACGTCTTCGCTGTCGAGCTCAGGGTTTGCCAGTTCGACCACTTCCGCATCGCTAAAGACGCGATCGGTTTCCAGTGTTTCCAGGGCACGTTGCCATCTTGAAGCCCTTGCCCCCTGACGGCAAACGAGCACGCTATTTGCGAACTCTGTTGCCAATCTTGCTGGAGACTTCGGAACGAGGCGTCGATCCTTGTCCGCACTGTCGATCCGTTTCAGACCGACGTAGGTATAAAGAATGCCTTCGCTTTTGTTTTGTCGGTTGGGCAGCGGCTCAAATGAGTCGAATGCACTAAAGGAGACGGATACAATATTTGCGAAAACTTGATCTTCTAGAATATCCTCTGGATCCCCTTCAAACGATCCGACTTCGCTCGTCCTAGCGTTCGAATCAACTATCGCCCGGGTCATGTTATTGAGCAGATGGGTCTTCCCGACTCCGTTTCGTCCAATAATTACATGCACATTTGTCGGCGGGTTTGAGCCTGGCTCAACTTCAAACTCAAAGACCGGAGGCGGCACAGCGGCTCTCCGGGGTTTTGGCCCGGTATAGGAAAACCGATATTTTGAAAGCCGGGCGCCCCCACGCGACATACGTGAAAACTGCCCTCGGACCGTTGCCGGCGTCACTGACCGCAAAAGCGAAACACCCGTGACACCCTCTTCGCGGGCGAGTTGAAAAAGATCAAGATCAAACGCCATGTCGCGCAAACCGCGCAGAATAAAGTCGCGCGCTTCATCTCCGAGGTTGTTCAAGTCTTCGTAGTAGCTGTCATCTTGGCCAAGGGAGAAGAACTCCTCGCCGAGCTCATCGAACTCCACGGGCAACACTGGCCGTCGCTGTTCTTTTTCCATTTTGAACTGACCAATCTTAACGCCACCTATGTCATGCCGCGTTCCGTCTCCGTCAAAGACCACCAATTGGTACAAGGTATTGTATTTAAACCAGTCATCCCAATTGTCCGTCAGCAGAAACGCGCAGCCGATGGCATCGGCCGGTGGCCTTACACCACTTGCTAGAATTTTAAAGAACAAGACTTTTCCTCACTTCTAGTCGCGGCCGACATTGGAGCAGTGCACTTTTGTGCTGGATCTACGAACCATTGACGGTTTCCAGCTTGGAATTCACTGAATCAGCAACCGGCTCTCGAAGGCGCTCGCGCGCAACTTCTTGTGATTCAACGAAAAAGCTTTTACCGGATATTCCTGCTCGGTCGAAAAATGCTTGGTTTCGCTCGCGTGCGTCATTCAAAAGCGTATCCCAGCCAATCAGCTCTATCGATCCTTTGAAACCGCTACGTGGTTGGTAAAAGCGACCTCGACCATCCGCAGTTCGATCCCAGGAATAAGTCCAGTCGTCCATTTTCCCCACTATATCGGCGACAATGAAGCAGTAGAAAACCGTGTCTTCTTTCAGTTTAATGGGCCTCCCGCGCACGTCGATCTGTCCGCCGCCGAGCAGCCGACGCACATAACGCTCAACTTGGTGCTGGGGATTTTCGTCGTCTGCGTAGCTTGTCCGGCCAGGACGCTTGAACTCTACGAGCAACACCCGTGAAGGATCGTCGGTCTGCCGCAAGCCGTGTACATGATCGAATATGAGAACGTCCGGCCGCTCATCACTGTCCACGGCGCTGGATAGATTGTTAAACTCGTCATCCGAGCTGAAATATTGCGCGAACGTCAATCTCTCGTCGATGATCCAGAGGTCATGCGACGATGCAGGCACGACCTTCCTCGCCCCATCTGCCAGCGTGTTTATCCTTAAAGGGCAAATGAACGAATGCAGAATGTCTTCTCGCTGGTAACTACTATCACGGGAATCATCACGGACTTTTTCGAGCAAGATTTCCATGAAATCTAAAACCACTTTTCGGCGAACAATGTACTCCGCAAGGCTTTTCTGCTCGGTTTCCTCGATGGCTTTGCCTGCAGCTTCAATTGCGGCAGAGAAGGTGTTCACATCGACTGATGGCTCCTTGAGCCGTTCCAGAACTTTCCTGATTTTCTCCGCCTGCCGTTGGTCACGCCGGAACCGTTCACGTGAGAGATGACCGAATATTGCATCGTCATTTAACTCGCCTGATGGAAGCTTGTCCTGGAGATCATCGATGTCGCCAAACGCTACTGATGGATATGATTCTGTTATAGCTCTGACACGCGTCCGCTGATCTTTGTGGAGAGCTTGCAATGGGCCCGCGAGAAAAGCTTCGATATAGGAGAAGCAGACGTCATTAACGATGTTATCGAGAACGGCGTCTTCAAACTGAAATTTGGTTCGCTCTTGATTGACGTTTTTATCGAGGTAGGCGCCCGTTAGTACGGCGTGAAAAACTCTATCGCTCTTTTCGCCGAAGAACTTTAAGCCTAGCTTGCCATCTATTTTATGAGAATGAACGGTGCGGTCATGTGCGATGAAATGGACAAAATGCGAGCCCTGCAAGTCAGCGCTGGCAATCTTGTCGCATTCCATGAGTGTAAGACTAAGCTCGCCATACTCGGCGGTTTCGATACTCGGAATTACCTCTTTTCGATGGATAACCGAGTTGATCTCATCCGGATAGTGTCGCGTCTCGTCGCCACAGTGAACGGTCACTCGAGGCGACCTTGAACCGATGAATGTCGGAAGGAAATGAGATGTAAAGTGTTGAAATATGTAGCTTGCTCTGCCCGGAAATTTTGCTCGATACGTATTGTCGCGTAGTCCGTCGAACTCCACAACGAAGCCGGTGTCAGCGCTAGAGTTCGTTAGGTCCTCCTCGCTGTAGTCCTCGATCTGGTCTGACAACGATAAGACAAAGCTGAAGCTCCTTCGCTTAACAGCCTCCCCTTCCGTGTAAACGCTCTTGACTTTTATCCCTTCAAAGCAATCAAGCCACAGAAGACGGCCCACACCCTTTCCGCCACGAGCGTACTTATTGTCCGTGTCAGTGGTAGAGAAGGCATCAAAGTTACGTTCGTCTAGACCATTCCCGTTGTCTTCAACCACGATCTTCACTGGCGCCTGCTTACGGCCTGTGACGATGGTGACCACAACACGGCCGTCGCGGGCTACATTCTCCCGGAAACGATCCTGTGTCGAGTGAATAGAGTTGCTAACGGCTTCGAACAACGGCTGCATAGCATCGGCAGTATTCGATGGCTTCGGTAAACGATCAATTCGTTTAACAAGATTTGTTCGCAATGATGGCACAGGCTGCTCCCCAAGTAGAACACAATCTAAGCGGTAATTAGAGCTATTCGCAATCGACCTGACGCGAAGACGACAAATAAAGTTTTCTTGTGTGTTACAGAATTCCCCACGCCCGAAACCTCCCCCTCCCCGTCATCTCTCTCAGTCCCAGCTCCAAAACAATCCGCCGCGCCGCCTGCGGCGTCACATCGAGCGTCTTGGCCACCATCCCAGCCGATACCAATGGTTTTTCCATCACCAGCTCGACCAGTTCTGGCAGTCTTGACGACGTCCGTCGCCCATCGAGCTTCCGCTCTAGAAGGGTTCGGGCAAGCGCCAGACGATCGTGCTCCTTCAGCCCGATCTCTGCGGCCGCGATAAGGCCGTGAGCAATGGCGAGCAACCGGGTCTCCCGATCACGATGCCGGCGCCGATCGACGGGAATGGTTTTCAGGCCGAGATTGATGGCGGCGAGATGGGCGCCGGTGGTTACGCCGGCCTGACGCAGGATCGATGCGGACCACAGCCGGCCGAGCCAGGGCGTGTGCTGCAACACGGAAAGCTCGTTCCAGGCATCGAAGGCGACGATCGCCTGCAGCACTGGCGGCAAGCTCTCCGTCTGGCGCAACACCCCGCGCCATTCATCGAGCCGGGCATCCTCGTCCCAGTCAAGATCATAGACCAAAGGATCCTTTTCCGCCGCGCCGCCACGGCCCGGACGGGTTGTGTTCTTGATCGCTGCCTCCGATCGGGCGAGCACCGCATCGATGGCGGCATAGTCGATGCCGGGAAGGTTTTCGAGGTCATCGGTGTCGTCCCCCTCTCCTTCCGGACCGATCGCGACCGCGCGGCGGATTGTAGGTGCCGTCGCCGCCTCGTCGGAGCCGGCTGATGTGATCTCCGCGGTTTTTCTGAGAGTGCGGACGCCGTCGGCCGAAAGCGCCCAGCCAGGTGGTTGGGCGGCAATGCGCCGGCGAGTTCGCAGCACGTCGCGGGCGATTGTCAGCTCATGGGTGGGCGTGCGAATATCGCGGGTAGCGTCGTGGAGGACTAGGTCTTCGAGATGGACGAGTTCGCCGTCGATCCACAGCGAGGTGCAAGCGTCGGTAAAGTTTTGGCGCTCGATCCACCCTGCGCCAACGTTCGAGCGGGCGATGCGTTCGTCGAGACGCGCCAGAGCGACACCGGCGTCAAAAGCGGGTCGCATCAGGGCTGTTATGCTGATTTTCGCGATATCGTAAGGCATTGAAATCATGGTAAATGATTTGCTAAAAGAACTCTACTTGAATATTACGGTTCTTCACATGGTACGATTTCGAGTAGGACGTATAACCATCGATAAGTACCAATTATCAGATATTAGCCATCTATATCGAAGTTCTTGCCATCTTATCGCATCCGCACTATGTTTAAACGATAAATTTCGAGGAAACATCATGTCTGAACCCCAACTGTCCATTCGTAGCGGCAAGGCCCGCGACCTCGCCCATGCTCTCGCGCGTCGCACCGGTCAGCCCATCAATCGTTTGGTAGAGCTGGCGCTGGAACGCTACGATATCGAATTGAGACAGCAGGATAAAAAGCATCCACTGGAAGCGGTTTGGGAGCTCGCCGCCGAAGGCCGCCGCAACGTTCAAGCAGGCACTACCTCCGCTCATGACGACCTCTATGATGAAAACGGCCTGCCGATATGATTGCACTCGATACGTCGGTTATTGTTGCCATTCTCCTTGAGGAGCCGGAGGCGGATGTTTTCAAGTCGATCTTACAGCAGGGAAAGATTGTTATCGGATGGCCGACGCTGTTTGAAACAAGAACGGTTTTGACAGCAAAGGGCTTTTCCAATCCGGGTGACATCGTCACCCGCTTCTCGGCCGCGCCAAACATTATGCCCATGTCTTTCGATGGAGAGCATTATCGAGCGGCCGAGTTGGCTTTGGACAAATATGGCAAGGGGCGTCACCCGGCGAGCCTGAACATGGGCGATTGTTTTTCCTACGCTGTCGCTGCAGTTTCCAAAGCGCCACTTCTGTTTAAGGGCCATGATTTTGGCCAGACGGACCTGAAACTGCATCCAGCGTCATCCATGACATGACAGATAAAAGCCAAACCATCGTCGAACGCAGGGTCTTGCAGCTCGACACGATTGCAGCGGTCTTGCCGCTCGAACGTCGCGACGAGCTGGCTGAGCTTTTGACCGATCAAGATATCGAGACGCTTCGCCATCTGGTCAATGAGGGCATGGGTGCCAACACGCTGCGGGCACTGACGTCAGACCTTGCCTATCTACAGGCTTGGTCGCTAGCGGCAACCGGAGCCTCCCTCCCCTGGCCTGCACCCGAAGCCCTCCTGCTCAAATTCGTCGCCCATCATCTATGGGATCCCGAAAAGCGCATCAGCGATCGTGATCACGGCATGCCGCAAAATGTCGATCGTCTTCTGCGGGACCAGGGGTTTCTGAAATCCATCGGTCCCCACGCGCCCGACACGGTCCGGAGGCGGCTTGCCTCGTGGTCGACGCTGACGAAATGGCGCGGCCACCAAGGCGTATTTTCCTCCCCTGCCCTTAAACAAGCGATCCGACTGGCTGTCCGCGCCACGCCGCGTCCGCGAAAACGCAAAAGCGCCAAGGCTGTGACCGGCGACGTGCTGGCGAAATTGCTCGCGACCTGCAGCACCGATAGCCTGCGCGACGTCCGTGACCGGGCAATTTTGATGGTGGCGTTTGCCTCCGGTGGTCGTCGGCGCAGCGAAATTGCTAGGCTGCGCAAAGAGCAGTTGACTGTCGAGGTGCCAATTGCGGTCGACAACGCCCCTCCCCTACTCTCGCTTTCCATTCACCTTGGCCGCACAAAAACATCCGGAAGTGAAAACGAGGACGTTGTTTATCTAACGGGGCGGCCCGTCGATGCATTGAATGCATGGATGACGGCCGCGCGCATCGATAGCGGAAGCATTTTCCGCAAGATCGATCGCTGGGGAAATCTGTCCAAACATGCGCTGGAACCGGGCGCCATCAACGCGATCCTGAAACAGCGTGTGGTTATGGCCGGCCTGGAACCGAGGGAGTTTTCGGCCCACGGGCTGCGATCCGGATATCTGACGGAAGCCGCGAACCGGGGCATTCCGCTTCCCGAAGCGATGGAGCAATCACGCCATCGTTCTGTTCAGCAGGCATCCAGCTATTACAACAATGCCACACGACGCAGCGGTCGAGCCGCACGAATGTTGTGATGGAAAGGCTCGGAACGTAGTCCATGACAATCCTGTTCAAAACGACGATCACTGAAGACAAGGCATTTGCAAAGATTGAGGAAGCGCTGAACACCGGCCGAGAATACGACGGCTATTTCAGTGTTGCCGACGATGGTGGCGAGACGCCTCTGTCGTGGGGACCCTCCATGAGCGGCGAAGAATTTCTGGCGAACGTCAGAGAAATGCTGGAAGTGACATGGAAAGCAGCCCGGTTTTGGGTTGTCTACGACCGTCGAGAGGATCGTGGTGATCCTGACGCCATCGCGATGCGCAATGCAGCGTTTCGGATCACCCGCGGATATAACGGTGTCATCGTAGCTTCGTTGAGCCTTCTGGGACGGAAAGACGCTCTACAAGATCTTGAACTGGTTTTTGTCTGTTTCAGAGAGGATTTCCAACGTCGCAACTTTAGAATTCGCTTTGAGAACAAACCCATTACACCCCATTGATGCGGAGCCAGCTTTGCACCGATTTCGTTGAAAAACTCGTTGGATTGGCTGCTCATCCTCCCGTTTCTTTGGGGTGGATCACCATGATGATCTCAGCTGTCGAGCGACAGCTGGTGCTCAGTTTCAGCTCGGTCAATTTGATCGTAATGTTTTGGCCGGATCCACAAATACCAGCACGTTAAAGCCCTCCCCTGCATCGAAGCGGTTGTCATCCAGAAGATGGTTGCCCTGCGCTTCCATAAACCACTTTGCCGTATCCGCATCGTAAAGCTCCGCAATCGTCGCCTTGATCTTCGATTTGACCTCGATCAAAGCCTCAAGCTGGTTTATGGCGGGTATAAAGAGCAATCGGGAAGAGGAAAATCTGAGTAATCCCTTGGGCCTAATCGGTAAAGCACTTGCCGAGGACTTCCGGTTCACAACCAGGACACTTACTCCAAATCGACTTATGGTCGATCTTAATGGTGAGCGTTATCGTGCCGAAGAGTTCGGCTACGCGGTGGCCTCTAGTTCATCGGCTTTGGCCGACCTTGCTGCCAATCCGGAAACGCCAGCCTTTCTGTTCGGCGACATGGGAGCGGCCACCGGTCTATTCCTGGTGGCGCTGGCGCTCGGGCCGCGCCCAGCTTTCGCATCTGCGTTTCGGCAAGTGGGCGAACCTGATCGTACACTTGTATCAACCAGTTCATACCATACCGAACGCCGTGCGGTCGCTGTTATCGAACGTTCAAGTTACGATTCTGAAGGATGCTGAAATGGCAAAGCTGTTGAGTTTCAGCGAGATTTAATCCGTTTTTCCATTTCGCGTTAGCCCACCAGATCCGGTGTAGTGAATTGCCCGACAACAATTTTATACGGCGTAAGTGGATCACGAGGAAACGGATAAATGGTTCAAACTCTAATGAAAACGAACAAATAAGGGAACTAGAGAAATGTTGTATTCCATCTACGGCGGAAAGAATCACCCTGAGTGCAAGCTCCAAGCCACAGATCACGATGCTTGTCGCAGTTCTATGTACAAGG
The DNA here is from genome assembly GCF_021310995.1 of Agrobacterium vaccinii. Classification (NCBI taxonomy): domain Bacteria; kingdom Pseudomonadati; phylum Pseudomonadota; class Alphaproteobacteria; order Hyphomicrobiales; family Rhizobiaceae; genus Agrobacterium; species Agrobacterium vaccinii. The sequence continues at coordinate 172,595 of NZ_CP054152.1, forward strand.
GTGAGGTCTACAACGGCGATTTCAATGCAGACGATTTCAACAGAGACGATTTCCACTTTACGGATGTCATTGAGTCGTTCTGCGTCCCGGTCTTCAACGATAAGTTCAAACTGGCCTGCGAAGCGATTACTCACGGTGCCGTTTCTTTCCGACGAACAAACGTCATCTGGGGCAAAGAAAACCTGCTTGAATGGGTCGGCGACGAAATAAAAGGATTCTACGTCGTGCGTCCTAAGATCGTTGATATAATTGACGAGAGCAAAAGCCCTACCCAATTCTGGCCGAAGCTCAAGAAGTTCAAGCATCAGGATTACGTCATAACCGGCCTCCCAGATACTGAAATTGGCGTCTTCGTTGATTTAAAGAGGCCGCATCTATTCATTATTACAGAAGACATGAAGCGTTCGCTTGATGCTCACGGCATTCAAGCGTCTTTCGAGGAGCTTCCCGTCGTGACATGAGGTTTGAGAGAAGCTACGGTCCGCATGTTGCGAATTAGGTTGGCGTCATACTATTACCATTGTGATTAAGCGTACAGAAATGATCCCGTCAACGTGAGAAATAACAAGGCGTTATCATTCGTATCGGCATCGGGGCCCCCTGCCTATTTACACGCGGCTCTTGATGCATTAGACAGGCTGGCGCGCGACGCACTTACGCGCATTGTCATCGGACAGGATCGCGCGACGCGATTGTGGGTCTGGGCTGAACGTTCCGATCCATTGATGGCGCGCTCGATCGCAGAGACGGAGGTGATGTAGCGTGATCGCCTGCGCCGTTCGTAATCTATGGATCGCGCAGCCGACCGGGTTCTGGTGACAACCGCAATCGGGTGAAGCTTGCCGGTCGATAACCGCGATCTTAGCTTCCTGTACGCTCTCCAAGGTCCAGGCTCGTAAAGCGAGAAGCTATCGTTCAGAAAGCGTAACCTCCGCCTCTTCCAATGCCGCCGCGATCATCGGATTTAGAGGATCGAGTCGAGCTGCTTCCTTCAAATCAGCGACGCCTTTCTCGATCTCGCCGAGGCGGGCACGCGCGAGGCCCCGGTAGCCCCAGGCCAGCGCCATCTTCGGATCCAGAGCAACGGCACGATCGAAATCCTGCAGCGCAGCAGCGAAATCGCCGGTCATTACTCGGACGGCACCGCGGCTATGCCAGATCACTGCTCGTTCGGGCACGCGCTTTACCTCGCCAACGAACGGTTCCGCGAAGATGCGGACGAGGCAGTCTACGTCTGTCCCGGGAATGCCGCTTATGTCACATGCCCGTCCTGCGCGCTGACGCGCGTCAGGGTCCTCCCGTCTCGATAGACGAGTTGGAGGCCGTGCTCGCGTTCCCAGTCGCAGGCGCAGGCTAGCGCGATGTAGATCGCCGGCTCCCCATCGGAATCGTCCTTCACGACCTGCAACTCCTCGTTGGAGACGTGCTGCCAGATCTCGGCCGGGTCCGAAATCCCGTACATTGCCTTGTCGGCTTCGTCGTCAGGGCCGATTGCTTCTAGAAACTCCTTGCAGTTCGCCAGCACAGCCGGCGAGGCCGCCAGCCGGTCCTCGCGCGTTAGCGCGAGGAAGTTCGCGAGCGCCGCGTCGATCCGCTTGGCGTCGCTCGGCCCGATATCCTGCAGCAGCACAGGCAGCGCGCGGCCGTCGAAATAGGGGATCGATAAGGGGGCGGCGAACCATGTGTCGCCGTAGTCGTCGGGTCGGACCCTGCCGAGTACGATCGATGAGAAGACGCGCGGCTTTGGTCTCGGCTTCGCCGCTTCGAACCTGCCGGCGAGCTTCGCGAACGCCGCCTCGCGCTCCGCCTCAGTCTCCGAGCGCGAGAGGCTGCGCAACTCCTGCATGTTCGTCGTCACCGTGCCGGTCGCCGTGTCGATCTCGAAACCCGCCACGGGGATAGTGGTGGTCACGCGGAGCCCCTTGTACGTCACGCTGGAAGGCAGCCGGAAAAAGGTCTGGAAGCCGACCATTCCGACGACGAGCACATGGCCCGCCTCCTTGCCAGCGATCGGCTTGCAGAATGCGTGCGGATCGCAGGGTAAGACGGCTGCAAGCACCCTCTGGTCTTCGTCGCAGGCCGAGAGCGGTGTGTTTTTCAGAAAATCAGCCAGCCTGTCTTCGTCAAAGACGATTTCGTTCAGTTTTGGCTGCGGCTCCATCGGCGCCTCCTTTCGTTCTTTTCGTTTTTGCTCCGATGCATCGGGACTTGCGCCCGAGATGCCGGTTTTGAGCGCGGACCACGCTTACACCGCCAGTAGAGCGCCACCAATGAAGGTTTCGAACTCGTTCCAGTCTCCGATGCGATGATTGTGATTAAGCGTACAGAAATGACCCCGTCAACGTGAAAAATAACAAGGCGTTATCGTGCGTATCGGCATAGGGACCCCCCTGCCGATTCACAGGCCTGACTTACAACAGGTATCGCTATTAAGATAACCTCGCCGCCTGTTACGCAACGCCTGATCCGCTGGGAATTCGCGGCGGGCCGCGGCCGCATGGCCACGTGGACAATCCGATGAATGAGGTCGACCCGGTCGGCCTTTCGCCGATCTACGGACCACTGGATGGCTATGGTAGGCCGACCGGAGTATGGGCCACGCTTACGAGCCGTGACCTTAGACCAACCGGCACTTCGCCGCCAACGCTGAACCCGCCCGGCTTCGCATCGGGTACGGCCCCCAATTTCCACCAGCGAAGCCACCTTTTGGCCGATACGCTGGGGAGATCGGGCAGCGACCCCCGTAACCTCGTGACCCTGACTGACGGTTCAAACCATCCGGGGATGAGCCGGATTGAGCGACAGGTTCGTGACTTCTTGCGCAAAAATCCAAATTGCAGTGTCACCTATGTCGCGATCCCGCTTTATAATGGTAGCAACCTAACGCCGACCGGAGTAGCAATCACCGCCAGAACCTCTGCCGGCGAGATGCTTGCCTCCACCATCGTACCGAATGGTCTGCGGCAGAACAGAAAGTAGAAGGAACTCCTAAATGACCGACAACGTCACCCAACTTTTCGACCGTTCGAATGTCACCCGCGCGGCGTCGGTCGAAGAGATCTCAGCCGTCGAAGCAGAGATCGGTGCGCTACCACCATCCTACAATATCTTCGCGCGGACATTCGGCTACGGCACGACCAACGGCTTGTTCGTCATCGAAATGCCTTTCAGCATGTTCGGCAATGATGGCCTCCTCGTTCGAGGCGTCGAAATCCGCGACCAAGTTCATTCGCTTGTCGCAGAGTACCGGGAAGACGGGATCGAGATCGGCGATCTCGATTGCCTTGAGCCCTACGATGACGAAAGCCGCGACATCGCCGGTTTCTTCGACGACCTTCGCTTCTTCGGCAGCAGCATCAACGGCGAGTACTTGTGCTGGCGGCGCGATCGGGATGACTCTTTCAAGCTCCATGTCATCGACCGCGCCTGCTTTTCAATTCGTTTTGCCGGAACGAGCCTTATCGAATTCATTCGAAGAACGCAGACTGATGACGTCAAAAACTTGCTCGGCTCTGGATACGAGGCACTACCACGTACGTTCGAAGGGGCAACTGCTGAGATTTGAGTACAACGTCGTCTGGGTATTATGCTCAATTCATGTCAGTAACAAACGCCATAACCGCACGCGGGTGTCTTCACTTGAACATGTCCGATAACGTTGCATTATCGGACGTCTTGTTCTTTATATAAAGAATGGCCCAAATCATCGAGCAGAACACAGAAATTCACGCCGAGGAGATCTCAGCGCCGTCTCTCAGCACGGCGCCTGGGCGCGATGTCTCCGGGCCGACGGTGTCGGGCGAAAGCCCCCTCCCCTCTCTCGCCGTTGAGGACCAGACGCCCGCCCATCTTGCAAGCCTTGCTGATCGCGCCCCAGGGTTATGTTGAAGCCGCAAGTTTCGCCAATACGCGCAAAGCCTACGCCGCCGACTGGAAGCATTTTTCCGCGTGGTGCCGGCGGTCCAAGCTGGCTCCCCTCCCTCCGCATCCGCAAACCGTCGGGCTACCATCACAGCCTGTGCTTCTGGCACGGTTGACCGGAAGCACCAAGGCCAACTCTGTCTCGACCATTGAACGACGTCTCTCCTCCCTCAGCTGGAACTATGCCCAGCGCGGTCAATCGCTTGATCGCAAAGACAGGCACATTGCGACGGTGATGGCCGGCATCCGCAACAGCCATGCCCGGCCGCCGGTCCAGAAGGAAGCAGTCATGGCTGATTACTCAAGAACAGCGGGGCGTTCGCGCTTCCAATGCGGAAATGGAGAGGTTAAGTGTCTGAGATAATTTTGGAAATAGATGAAAGAACGATGGAAAACCTGATGACAGGGCCATACGTCTTCATTGAGGAGACGCGATCCCCGGCATTCCGAAAAATAGCCTATTTCAATAAGGCCGCCTTCAAGGCCTATTCGCACCTCATCGACGAACATGGTTGCACCGGATTTTCGATCGAGGTAGAGGATGTAGCCGAGAATAAGCTGCAGGACTATTTCTTTCCCGGTTTCAGCGACATCCGCAAAAAGAACGACATCGTTGAGATCGGTATAGTCGGGTCCGGTGCCTTTCCCGAGGATCTCGAACTCGACGTGTTCAAAGATTTCCCGAACATCAGGAAGATCACAACACAAAGCATTTCTTTCCGGTTCAGACTCCCTGAGCTTTTTCCGAAGCTCGAAAGCTGGCTCAATCTTGACTGGAAGACCAACAAGGTTGGAAACCTCGACAACGACTGGCACGATTTGACGAATCTTTCACTGCACGGATTCAGCGGATCGCTTGTACTTTTCGAAAATTCGCCGATCAAAAAACTTTTCCTAATCTCTTCGACCATAAAAAGCATCGACGATGTTTTGAGCTTAAAAAAGCTCGAAGTTTTGCAAATTGTGTCAAGCAAGATTACTGGCAACGTGTCACGCCTGTCGGAACTTACCAGACTGCGATCATTGCGTTTCGAGGGCAAGAACCAGCTTGAAGGCTGGGACAAGTTGGAAAGCAAGTCTGTCGAGAACTTCGAGGCATCACATTATCCCTGCAAATTTCCGCGCCAAAATTTTCCGAAACTTAAGAACTATGTTGTCAATGCGTATCGCGCTCGGGATTCGTTCTATGAAGAAGGCGGAGATCACGATGCGTTGGGCGCCGAATTCGCTGCTCTCTGAGTTTTCTCCGTGCCGAGACATCCGTCGCGAGTTATGGGTTTGGACGTCTCAGACGAAAAATATTGCATTTTTTTTCGTGAGGTCGTCTGCGTTAGCTTGCCGCATAACAAAAGTTTTCTGAGAGCAGATAGCGAAACTACCGGGAACATTACTTGTGCCGAGGAATGCCTGTTTCGTCTCATGTCTCTCCCCTCCTCCGGTACCCTTATTTTCAGGCATTTCCGCCGCAGACGGCCGCCAGAGCGCGTCTCACGCTGATTACGGCCGAATGCCCGTTACAGGTTGCATTTCTAGTCTGAGGGTGCTGCATTTGATCCCATAAGACACGCTTGCAACCGGTCATTTTCTCCCGCTTTCCTTAACTGTACAAAGCAGCCGAAAAGCGCGCGAGAAAATCATGGGCAATCTATCGCCGGCCCTAAAACGCCTTATACGAAGACACGCTGGTTTCTACTCTTTGGCCTTCCCAACGCATGGTTAATCTTAATCTCTTTCGCACACGGGAGGCTCACGATGCGATCAGGGATTTCGTTACTTAAGGATTTTGATGGTGAACGAGTCCGGCGGCTGGCGCGGCAGACGATGCAACCCTGGTACGACGCTCATTGGGACTCGCCTGTGTGCGATGTTTGCCAATACGCTTTGTAAATGGCTCCAAAAGTTTACTGCGGTAAACTCGTTATACGCCGTAGTTTTCCAGTTAACTTCTTGTTAACTTTGTTTTCCTTGCCAGACTCGTAGAATCGGGTCTAAATGCGGTTACATTGCTCGTGTGAGCTTGAAAACGCATTTAGGGTTTTTCGCG